>JASFGF010000091.1:0-8686 GCA_050123915.1 Desulfobacterales bacterium
AAATTGGTATTATACCGCTTGATAAACCCATCTATATAGCATATGTTTATATTCGATATTTTCTATCAAAAACTTTAAATCATTTATAAAATTTTTTTATACTGTTCAAACTTTTTTTGTCGCCAACCCCCTATACAAAAGAATAGAGACTTAAAAAGGCGTCATCGTGACTCAAGCAAAAAAAAAACATACCAAAGAGCTCACCATTATAACGACACATATCAACGCTGACTTTGATGCTTTGGCTTCAATGCTTGCGGCGCAGAAATTGTATCCTGATTCCATGGCGGTTTTTCCGGGTTCCCAGGAAAAAAATTTAAGGAATTTTTTTATCAAATCGATGGTTTATCTTTTTAATATGATTGATATTAAAGATATCGATTTGGATAGCGTCAAAAAGCTGGTCCTGGTGGATACCCGACAGGCAAGTCGTATCGGAAAACTTTCAGCCGTACTGGAGCATCCGGATGTTGATATACATATCTATGATCATCATCCCCCGATGAGTAACGACATTAAGGGGGATTACGAAGTTTTTTGTGCAACCGGCGCCACGGTTACGATTCTTACAGAAATATTAAAAGAAAAGGACATCGACATTTCACCTGATGAAGCAACGATCTTATGTCTTGGCATATATGAGGATACGGGCTCCTTCACGTTTCCAAGCACAACAGAAAAAGATTTTACAGCCGCCGCATTTTTGCTATCAAAGGGCGCCAATTTAAATGTTGTTTCTAACCTTATTTCAAGGGAGATAAGCCCTGAACAGGTGGGACTTCTAAATGATATGATTCAAGCCTCAACCCGTTATAATATTGATAGTACCGAAATTGTCATCACAAGTGTATCAACGGACAATTATGTGTCCGATTTCGCCTTTTTGGTTCACAAAATGGTTAAAATGGAAAACCTTGATGCAATATTTGCCATCGCCCGCATGGGAGACAAAATGTATATAGTCGCCCGAAGCAGAATACCGGAAGTCGATGTTGGCGCTATTGTCACTCCTCTGGGCGGCGGAGGGCATACATTTGCAGCAGCCGCAACGATCAAGGGCAAGACGTTGGCACAGATTGAAAACGAACTCATAGAAATCCTTTACAGTAAAATAAAATCTCGTAGCCGGGCAAAAGATCTTATGTCGTCCCCGGCGATTACAGTCGATGAAAACGTTTCCTGCAAAGACGCCGGAAACCTTCTTACCCGTTATAACATCAATGCACTTTTGGTGACCCAAAAAAATAACGGAAAAGAAAATCTTCAGGGTTTTATTACCCGACAGATTATCGAAAAGGCCATGTATCACGGACTATATCACATTCCCATAAAGGAGTATATGACCACCGAAATGGCATCTGTCGAGTCCGACTCCGAACTCGCCGAAATACAGGAAAAAATTATAGAAAATAAGCAGCGTATCCTTCCTGTTATTGAGAAAGATATCATTTCAGGTGTGATTACCCGAACCGATCTGCTCAATATTCTGGTGCGACAATCCAGACATACGGACTCAAATTCACCTGATTTGTTGAAGGAACACGTCCACGCAAGAACAAGAAACATCCTCAAGTTCATGAAAGAGCGTCTTACACCGCGAATTATTGATATCCTTAAAACCATCGGAGAAAAAGCCGAGGAAATCGGTTATGACGCTTATGTTGTCGGCGGATTCGTGCGAGACCTGTTTTTGTATCGGAATAACGAAGACATTGATATCGTCATTGAAGGGGACGGTATCGAATTTGCGAAAAAATATGCTAAAATCGTGGGTGCCCGTATTCATTCTCACGCAAAATTCGGCACTGCTGTCATTATATTCCCGGACGGTTTTAAAATCGATGTAGCATCCGCCAGAATGGAATATTATAAATTCCCGGCAGCACTTCCTACAATTGAAATGAGTTCAATAAAATTGGATCTTTATCGGCGAGACTTCACCATAAATACATTGTCGATCCAGCTTAACCCAGACAGATTCGGCCTGTTAATCGATTTTTTTTCGGCCCAGAAAGATCTTAAAGAAAAAATCATCAGAGTGTTGCACAATTTAAGTTTTGTGGAAGATCCAACCCGTGTGTTCCGTGCCATCAGGTTCGAACAGCGTTTCGGCTTTTCAATCGGAAAACTGACTTCAGGGTTGATCGAAAATGTCGTAAAAATGGGTTTTTTCAAACGGCTCAGCGGAAGAAGAGTCTTTGCCGAGTTGCGTCAAATTCTCGAAGAAGAACATCCTTTATCCGCCATTTCAAGGATGAATGAATATCATCTCCTTCATGTTATTCACCCATCTATAATACTAAATAATGATTTGATATCATTATTTAATTCGGTTAAAAAGGTGTTATCTTGGCACGATTTGCTTTTTCTTGAAGAACCCTATATGAAATGGGCCGTCTATTTTCTGGCCCTGTTAAGATCCTGCGACAAAGAAACGGTCAGTGAAATCTGTAAGCGGTTTGAAATCGCGCCGAGACACAGGAGTATCTTTTGCAAGGAGCGCTTCGAGGCGGATAGGTTTATCTCATGGATGGAACGACATCTTCCCGCAAAAAATAGTACCATTTACAGGGGGATTTCCGTATTCAAGATCGAGTTGATTCTTTATATGATGGCGGCAACTAAAAATGAAGCGCTAAAACGATCGATCTCCAATTACTTTACACAGCTAAGGCACATCGAGACATCGATAAAAGGGAAAGATCTGAAAGAACTCGGTTTCGAACCCGGTCCGATCTACCGTGAAATCCTTGAGGCTGTCCTTGATGGCAAATTAAATGGTCGTATTAAAACACGTCGTGAAGAACTTGCCTTTGTAAAAGATTATGCTCAGTAATATAAACCTGAATCAAATTGTTGTGATGATCGTTCCGCTATTATTCGCCGTTACCATACATGAGGTTGCGCACGGATATATCGCTTTACGAATGGGAGATCACACCGCACAAAAAGCAGGGAGGTTGACGCTCAACCCCATTAAGCATTTGGATTTCTTTGGATCATTGCTCTTACCACTCATGTTAAAATTGACCGGTTCACCGGTAATATTTGGTTATGCCAAACCCGTACCGGTCAATTTTTCCAATCTTAGGAATGTTCGAAAAAGTACAATCTATGTTGCCTCGGCCGGAGTTTTGGCCAATTTTGTGCTCGCGTTTTGTTCGGGGGTTGTCTTTCAGATTCTGACCTATTATAAATTATTATGGCAAACATCCATTTTTAACCCTTTTATTATGGACCTCTATTCCATGCTATTCTACAGTGTGGTGATTAATTTGGTCCTTGCCATATTTAACCTGATCCCCATACCTCCCCTTGATGGAAGCAAAATACTTGCCATGTGTCTGCCTTTGTCACTTAGACTCCAATTTGCCCGTTTGGAACGATTCGGAATGATCATCATTATTTTCTTGCTTCTAACAAATCTTCTGGATAAATTACTGTCATTTTTTTTGACCCCGATGTTCAATATTTTGTTGGGAAGATAGTGAAAACCGTTCTGACAGTCAATGGTTCTGGGTTCTTACGAGAAGCTTATAATACAATGTTAAGAAATACTTAAATCTGCGGTAGAGGAGATTACTAAATGACAGTGAAAAAAAGGATATTAAGCGGAATGCGCCCCACCGGTCCACTTCACCTTGGCAATCTGCATGGCGCACTTGCTAATTGGGTAAACATGCAAGAACAGTATGACTGCTTTTTCTTTATCGCTGACTGGCATGCACTGACCAGCGATTATGAAGATACAGGACATATCTCAGAATATGTCCGAAACATGTTAATCGACTGGCTGAGTGCCGGTCTTTTACCGGATAAAAGCACTCTTTTTATCCAATCACACATCAAGGAACATGCTGAACTGTTTTTAGTCCTTTCCATGATAACACCGGTGCCATGGCTGGAGCGCAACCCCACTTACAAAGACCAGATTGTTCAACTCAGCAACAAGGATCTCTCCACTTTTGGGTTTCTTGGCTATCCGGTGCTCCAGGCTGCAGACATTATTATGTATAAGGCATATGGCGTCCCTGTTGGTGTCGATCAGGTGCCACACGTCGAAATCACTCGTGAAATCGCAAGGCGATTCAACCATTTTTACGGTAAAGTATTTCCCGAACCTGAATCGATTCTCACCCAAACCCCCAAAATACTCGGTATTGACCGACGTAAAATGAGTAAAAGTTATAACAATGCCATTTTCTTGTCGGACAGTCCCGACGAAATCGCTGCCAAAGTTGCCAAAATGCTGACAGATCCCCAACGCGCCAGAAAAAGCGACCCCGGCGATCCCGATAGTTGTAATGTTTACGAGTTTCATAAACTGTACAGTGACAGCCAAACCGTCGAGAGAATCAATCGAGAATGCCGAACCGCTGAAATCGGATGTGTCGAATGCAAAGAGATTATGGCCCGGTATTTAATTAACGCCCTTGAACCCATGCGCGAAAAAAGACTATATTATGAAACACGACCAACTCTTGTCGACGAAATTATTGTGGATGGATGCGAAAAGGCCCGAAAGGTCGCCCGGAAAACCATGACAGAAGTCAAAGCCGCCATAAAAATGTAAAGGCTTGCCTTTGACAACCCGGACAAAATAAGATGATAGACATGCAGGAAGAACTCTATAAAGTGCAGATCGATGACATTTTCGAAGGTCCAATGGATCTTCTGGTACATTTAATCAAGAAACATGAAATGGATATCTATGATATCCCTATTGCACTGATAACAGAACAATATCTCGAGTACCTTCAGTGGATGAAAGCCATAAACATAGATGTTGCCGGTGATTTTATCTTAATGGCATCTACTTTGACGAAAATTAAATCTAGAATGCTTCTCCCGGTTCATGAAGATGAAACTGAAGATGAAGATCCTCGACTGGAGATTGTCAAACCTCTAGAAGAATACCTCCAAATGAAGTCAGCAGCCAACGAGCTGATTTCAAGGAATCTTTTGGGAGAAGATACTTTTGTCAGAAATCCGAACCAGGAAGATCACTCGATGGATCAAGACGGCAAAATCATAAAAGTCGGTCTGTTTGAACTTATCGATGCGTTTCAAACCATACTTGAAAAGATATCTGAACATCGCGGTGTCGATATTATTACCGCAGATACCATTTCGGTCAGGGACCGAATCGTTCAAATCGTAGAAATTTTCGAAACCCGGAAATCCGTAACATTTAATGAGCTTTTTCCAATAAATACCAATAAAAGTGAAGTTGTCGTTACATTTCTTGCAATTCTTGAAATGGTCAAGCTCTCATTGATCAATATTGTCCAGAACACTCAAACAGGTATTATCAGACTTTTTTACTTATAATGGAAGACATAAAAAACATTATCGAAAGCCTCCTTTTGGTGGCCGAGGAACCGCTTACGATCGATCGTATCAAGAACATCCTCGCTGTGGATGGGAAAAAAGAAATTCAAAACGCACTTACCGAACTGTCATCTGAATATGAACATCGAAAAGGGGGCTTCTTTTTACGCGAAATTGCCGGTGGATTCCAGATCCGCACCCGCCCGGAATATAGAGAATGGATTAAACGGCTTATTCAACCCAAACCGTTGCGTCTCAGCAAACCCGCCCTTGAGACACTAGCCATTATCGCCTATAAACAACCTATTATTCGTAGTGATATAGAACATATTCGGGGCGTCGATTGCGGAGGAATTCTTCGCATGCTGCTTGAGAGAAAATTGGTGCGGATTCTAGGAAGAAAGGCGATTCCAGGCCGACCGCATATTTATGCAACCACAAAACAATTTCTTGAAGTATTCGATTTAAAAAATCTTGAAGATCTTCCAACACCAAAAGAAATTTCTGAACTCAGCGATGCGGCTTCAGAAAATATGGATTAAGACGTTGTTTTAAATATGTTAAAAAGTGCTTGACTTAAATTTTTTTAATACCTATATAAATAATGAATATCCTTCAGCGACCTGAAGTAATACGTAATAGTGTCCCTCCAGAAATGGTAGAATTCGGATCAGGGAAAGGCCGCAGTCTTTTTGCAACCACAGGCATAGTATCACTACGTCGAGGATTGGAAAAAGAAGAGAATGCAGGCTTGGGCCGAAAGATGCCGTTTATGGATGGACACCTATTAATATGACTCAACGATTTACTATTATTAAGGAGTCGTTATGAACCGATCCGATTTAATTAATGCTCTAAAAGACAAAGTGACGCTTAGTAGAAAAGATGCTGGAAAGGTTGTTGATACGTTTTTCGATGCGTTAAAAGAAACACTTGCAAAAGGTGAACGGGTTGAAATAAGGGGCTTTGGCAGTTTTTCGGTAAAACATTACAAGCCATACACCGGACGAAACCCAAAAACCGGCGTCCAGATTCATGTCACTTCTAAAAAACTACCTTTTTTCAAGGTCGGCAAAGAATTAAAGGAAAATGTAGATAAGCCATAATAACGGGCGGTTAACTCAGCGGGAGAGTGCTACCTTCACACGGTAGAAGTCACTGGTTCAATCCCAGTACCGCCTACCAGTGAAATCAGGGGGTTATAGGTAATCCTATAACCCTTTTTTGTATGATTCAGCCGATGAACAAATTAATATAAGTGTCATTTCGAAAATCACGAATTCCTTTAGGTTTTGACGATAAACCATGAGTTCAAAAGGTTTTTTTTGTTGTATTGCAGCGGTTCACCTGTCTCATAATTCAATACACTGCCATTTGCTTGTTCTACAATGGCTTGTCCGGCAGCAGTATCCCATTCCATCGTCGGCCCCAGTCTGGGATATATATCTGCCCTGCCTTCGGCAACCAGACACAGCTTTAAAGAGCTGCCGGACGAAATAACGTCTACCTTCTCATGCTGATTTTTCATGGTTTTCACGAAAGCTTCAAAATCCTTTGAAGGGTGAGAACGGCTGCCTACGATGACTATTTTCGTATCGTGGGCATCTAATGGTGTATCATAATACGGCAATCTATCGGATTGCTTTAAAATTTCCTTTAACACGCTGTCCCTTTCAATTTCAGAAGCCTTGCCCTCTAACAGCTTAAAAGCCTTATCGTTTTTCAGTCTGAAAGCGCCAAGACCTTCAGATGCAAAATAGAAAATGTTATTCACAGGGGCATAAATGACCCCAAGAACCGGCCGATGTTGATATATCAAAGCAATATTTACAGTAAATTCTCCATTTCTCTTAATAAATTCCTTGGTGCCGTCCAAGGGATCGATCAGCCAGAAATACTCCCATGCACGCCTTTGTTCAAAGGGGATGTCTTTTCCTTCTTCGCTCAGAATCGGAAGACTTTTCTTGGAAGGATCGGTCAAATGATCAACAATGATGTCGTGGGATCGCTGATCCGCAAGGGTTAGTGGGGATCTGTCTTCTTTGTATGAAACATCAAATTCCTGTTTATATACATCTAAAATGGCCAGACCGGCCTCTCTAGAAGCCAATAATGCGGTTAACAGATGGTCGTTTAATTTGTATGTTTTTTTTATCATTTCACCTCTAATTTTAATTGTCTTTCACGATTCACTTACCACTACACATAAATAACTGAGGAGTCGGAAAGTTTTTATTTGTTCAATCGCTTCACGGATAATGCTTTTTTTACAAACCGTGTAACATCCCAGACTCCTTAGCTATTTAATATTTTCTATTTTCAAATGTATCCTTTCTGTCCCAAAAACAACAAAATCTCCTGAGCGGCTTCATCGGGTGTAAGATCAGTGGTATCGATCCTCACTTCCGGTGATTCAGGGATCTCGTAGGGATCATCTACCCCGGTAAATCCTTTGATCAATCCGGCCCGCGCCTTGGCATACATCCCTTTTCGATCTCTTTTTTCACAAATCTTTATAGGGGTAGACACATGTACCTCAATAAAACCGCCATAGTTTTCGATGGCATTCCTTATCTCCGCTCTGGTGCTATTGTAAGGTGCAATGGGTGCACAAATGGCAATACCACGATTCTTGGTTATTTCACCGGCCACAAAACCGATACGCCGCACATTGGTATCTCTGTCCTCTTTGGAAAAACTAAGCTGGCTCGACAGATTTCGACGGACAATATCACCGTCCAATAAAGTGACCGGCCGATCGCCCATTTCCAGAAAGCGCGAATAGAGTACTTTGGCAATGGTCGATTTTCCCGCACCTGAAAGGCCTGTTAAAAATAATGTAAAGCCCTGTTTATCCGGAGATGGATATGCTTTTTTCAATTCAGCCACGACCTCTGCGAACGTTGCCCACTCCGGTATTCTACGTCCGGATCTGATTCGTTCACGAATATCAGAGCTTGAAAAAGAAATGTACTGCTCTCCCTCGGGTATCTGGTCTGAAGAACGATATTCATCTTCAAAAGGCAAATAGACGAGCTCTTCAAAGGGAATAATGGTGACACCTATATCTGTGCTGTGTTCCTTCGTTAATTCTTGGGCTGCATGGCTCTCGTAAAATGGATTCCCGGCATCATCTGTTCCCGGACTGGCATGGTCTCGTCCGACAACAAAATGAGTACAACCATAATTTTTAGCAATGATGGCATGTAAAAGCGCCTCTCTGGGACCAGCCAAACGCATGGAAAGAGGCAGTAGGTTGAGTAAAAAAGAATCCGGCGGATAATGTCGGGTCACAGCCCTATAGCATCGGACCCTTGTGTAATGGTCAAAATCGCCGGGTTTTGTCATTCCCGTA
>JASFGF010000092.1:0-8673 GCA_050123915.1 Desulfobacterales bacterium
AGGGATCACCGTGGGACCGCTTATGCGTAGGCCCGGTATTGGAGACGTAGAAGAAACAATTTAGCATTAAAGTAAATATATGAACTACAATTGATTGTTGAACTACCCTGATTGGTGATACCTGCAATTTATCGCCATGGCATCAATTCCCTTAATAATATTGATATTTTATGGGCATCACATTTGAATGAATCTTCATTTTCCTGGCTGAATTGAGGCAGGAAAAATCAATATCTTGTGGTCTGAGTTTTAACCGCTTTGTCAGTTTTTTTGAGTCTGCCTCGTTGATGAACGAGGATGATACTGAAAAACGTGAGCCTTGGGTTCAAACCATTACTACGATTCTTGAAATATTATCTTCATTCCATTAAAAATTAACATCATGGAAGGTTTGAAGCCTTATCGGAAAATTAACCGTCAATATTATATCTTTATGGGCCTTTTATTGGGTTACATGGATTAGTTTTTCAGTTTCGAACCCCAAATCTTTTGCCAGATTTACCAATTCAAATTTTAAGGATTCTTCCATATGGGGTTCTCTTGCCAAAATCCACAAATAGGATTTGTTGGGCCCGCATACCATTGAATAGGAATAATTTTCTTTATCAAGGGCTATAATGTTGTAACTGCTGTAAAAAGGACCCCAAAAAGATACCTTTAAACTGCCAAGATTTGAATCACCGACAAAGTATGCTTTGCCGATCGCTTCTTTCCATCGATTTTTCTGGGGATCGAGTCCTTTATTGACAACCTTTATGCCACCATCATCTCTCAGGCTGTATTCTGCGGTTACTCTTTCTAAACCTCTTTCAAAAGAGTGATCCAGTCTGGCTATTTCGTACCAAGTGCCCAAATATCTGTCGATATCAAAACCTGCAACTGGTGAAACATTTTCTGGAATGTTTACACAGCCCGACATGAGGATCGAAATAAATAAAAGCAGTCGTTTTATCATAAATTATCTCCTATTCCAGACCGATATTAGTTGTCGACCATTTCCAAACAGCGATTGCGATAAACACCCAGGATACAATGAAGGCTATTCCTCCAAAAGGAGTGATCATGCCGACCCATCGAGTGGCAGTGGTGCTTAGAACATAAAGGCTCCCGGAAAATAGTATGATACCGATGAACATTATCCATCCGGCAATCCCAAGATGTTTTTCAGGTTTAATATGTATTGCCAGCACTCCGATGACCATTAGACCTAGCGAATGGTAAAAATGATATTGAACTGCCGTTTGGAATACAAAAAGCATATCTTCAGGAATTTCAGTTTTCAGGAAATGTGCTCCAAATGCCCCCATAGAAACTGCTGTGGCCGCATTAACGCTGCCCAAAATCAAAAATAGTTTAGACATTTTTGCCACCTAACATTTCCAATGAACTTTCCCTGCAAAAACTGCGAAGAATTCAAATTAAAAAACTATTTTGTCAGTTTCGACGCAATACTTGCGACATGTTTGCCTTGAAAACGTGCGGCGTCCAGCTCATTTTCACTTGGCATCCTTTCTCCTGAACCGCCGGCAATTGTGGAAGCACCATAAGGAGATCCTCCCGTTATTTCATCCGTGCGCATTTGTCCCTGAAACGTATACGGCAAACCAACAACAACGAATCCATGATGAAGCAGGGTAATGTGAAACGAAAGGATGGTGGACTCCTGCCCTCCGTGTTGTGTCGCACTGCTTGTAAACACACTTCCTACCTTTCCAACCAAAGCGCCATTTGCCCAGAGTTGTCCGGTGGCATCCAGAAATTGACGCATTTGGCCGCACATATTGCCGAACCGTGTCGGCGTTCCGAAAATAACGGCATCCGCTGAAGCGAGCTCATCTACTGTACAAACCGGCACATTTGACATGGATTTTTGGGCTTCAACCGCGCCCATTTTTTCGAGAACTTCCTCCGGAAGTGTTTCAGGCACACGACGCAAAATTGCCTCAGCACCCCCTATTTCCCTTACACCT
Source organism: Desulfobacterales bacterium (assembly GCA_050123915.1). GTDB lineage: Bacteria > Desulfobacterota > Desulfobacteria > Desulfobacterales > UBA11574 > UBA11574. The sequence goes on from JASFGF010000092.1 coordinate 1,971, forward strand.
TCTGCAACAGCTTCCGCCATTTTATGGACATGTCCATATGTCGAGTAATATACAATTAATACTTTCATGATAGAGCCCTCCTTTTTTTGTCTGAAATTATATTGTGAAATTTTATTTAGTTGATGACAAGCTTATCCGCATGAAATCCAATTTTCTTAAGAAGCATTACCAGTTCCTTTCTCTCTTCGTTTGTTAGGATTTCAGCAATCTTTTCAAGATTCAGTTGATGATTGCGATACGCCTCTGTTATGATTTTACGGCCGGATTTTGTCAAGTGCACGTAAAAATAACGGCCATCGGATGGGTTCTGGACCCTTTTTACATGTCCGTCTTTTTCCAAACGGTTTATCGCAGCCGTCATTGATCCACTGGTCAAAAGGACCTTCTCGCCTATTTGGTTTATCGGTAACGGCCCTTTATTCAGTAAGGCCTCCATGATGGCGAAATCCGACAATCCCAGCCCGATTTGAGCAATGCTTGCCTTGTCGACTTTTTCAACGGCTTTGGCGGCCTTCCATAATATCAACCGTATGTGTGGTCCGGTTTCCATGTTATGAATCTAAAGCAATAAATCTTGATGTCAAGATATGGGCATCTTTTGTTGGAATAAATAGGAATAAAAAGAAAGACCTTTGAAAAAGGATTCTCATTAATTTTCATACAAGATTCAAGAATACAATACTTTTAATCCCACCAGGAAACCCCACCCTGAATATAAGGGTATTCACCTACCATAAAACCCAAAATCACCTCTTATTGCATTTAACGTTTTCAACCTTATTATTACTAAGAGTATTTTTTATCATTTAAACGTTAATATTCTGAATTTTAAAAGTTACTTTTTTTTATGAGAACTTAGCAGAGTTACCTTGAGTTTGTCATGCTAACCACATCGGGTACTCAAATCAAAAAGGAGGATACCATGGAAGTAAAAGACTATTGCTCGAACGTGGATATGGAACTTACCTTATGGAAAGCAAAAATTTTTGACACCATTCGTAAGGCGGATCAATTGGGATCTTCAGAACTGGAAAAAATTCTTCCAAACATTCAGGACCTCAAAATGGTCGTTACTGAATTGGAAGATAGGATTCATCAGCTCAGGACGGAATGTCCTCTGGAGTGGAAGCCGATAAGGGACGAAATTGAGGGCGTCAAAGGCAACTTAACCAATACCTATGACGAAGTCATTGATTACATCGGCGGAAGAGCCGCCCCTGTGGATGTGCCAGGCTAAAGACAAACATCCTGTTGTCACTTCTTAAAGCAACTATAAACTGTCCGACAACCGTCATTTAAATGGGTTTGTCGGACAGTTTTTTCGGACCGCCGTTTTTACATACAGACGTAATACTTTAAACCACTGACATACGAATCAATATTTTTAAAATTTCTCTAATTTTGTATTAGTTTTTATTGGCCCGGTTGATAAGATCTTGTTTTAACTTCAACACAGCCAGTTCCTTGGCCTTGGCTTCCACTTCGACCGTAATATCGAGATTCATCCAGCACACCGGGAAATCATCAACATCGATGTAATCATGATGATTGCCAGGTTTGCCGGAATCCCAACCGTGCTTGGGGCTTGACAGGTGAAACAGCGGCTCGCGGCTCCAGGTGCCTACAGTCAGTTCCGTGGTTTTTTCAACACCTCTGCCGTCGGGCAAACAGCGATGGTGGTGCACGTCATACACCAGGGGGATTTCCATGTCTCTGCAGACCGGCAGCAAATCCTTGGGCGTGTAAATCCGATCGTCGTTTTCCAGGGTCAATCGCGAACGCACCGCTTCGGGGAGTTGTTCGATTCGTTTTCTAAGTCGTTGCATCGAAGTGCTCTTATCCCCATAAGCCCCTCCGCCATGAATGTTGATGACATCTGCATTTACCCACTCGGCCACCTCGGCCTGATAGATCAAATCAGCCATAGAACGCTGAATTACCTTGCTGCTTGGTGACGAAAGCAAAATAAACTGGTCGGGATGAAACGTGGTTCGAATGTCATGCTTTTTGCAAAACCGGCCGCAGTCCTTGAAAGTTTGTATTATTTGATCGTGAAAGGGCAAATCTTCCATGGAATAGCCTGCATCGGGATGGGTTTTAAGGGGCAGTATCTGGCTGTTGATCCGAAAATCCTTGATATCGTGATCGCTACAATATCGCAGGGCATTGTATAGAGAGTGGGCATTGTGCCGGCAAATTTCGGCAAGGTATTCAAGCTGTTGATTCCTGGAAAAGGTCTGAAGATATTTCGCGGTTGTTCGGCGGAATTTAATGGGTTCTTTATGAAAAATACAGCACAGTCCGAAACGAAGCATGAATAAATTTCCTATTTAGTGCCCATCCATAAATGGCCATTTTTATCCTGATCGGCGTTCTCTCTCCGAGACGTAGGTTCTGCGAGCCGGAAACCCTTTGTGGCCTTGATCAGAACAAAATTTGCTCATTTCTGACTTGGGCACCCATTGTGTTCGTTTTAGATTCATGGATGGACACTATTTAAAAGTCTTGAACGATCAATTCCGTTAGGGATTCCGATCTGTTTCAGCGGATAGATACCACACAGCGAATCAGAGTGGACAGTGCAAACGTGGCTGATAATCCGCCAAAGCATAGTGCGACAAACCAAAGCCATTGCTTTTGCTTTTCAGTAAAGGGTTTCATCGGATGACTTACCTCGAAACAAATAATAACAGTATCCCACATAACCGAGTATCAACGGAAGCATCACAATTGTCCCGACTAACAGCAGTGACTGGGATTCCGGCGCAGCGGCGGCCTGGCGAAAGGATACGTTAAATGGAACCAGCCACGGCCATAAACTGATTCCCAATCCCAGATAACCCGTCAGAAACACACCGACACTCATAAAAAAGGGTAAATGTTCTTTTTCTTTATGCAAGCCCCGCCAGATCATCACTATCATTACGAGGGAGGATACGGGGATGGGCAAAAGATAGAAAAAATTCGGCAAACTGAACCACAGCGCCTTTACATCGGCATTCATCATGGGCATGCTGATGCTGACAAGTCCTAAGAATATGCCGACATAGCCCAGCACATATCCGGCACACTTTCTTGCCCAGTCCTGGGTGACGCCGTCGGTCTTCATAACCAGCCAGGTAGCGCCCAGCAATGCATAACCAAACACCAACGCCATACCCACCATGACACTGTAGGCATTAAGCCAGTCAAATGCACCACCGGCAAAGCTGCGTCCCTGAACCTTTACACCCTGGACAAATGCTCCCAGCACCATGCCCTGCATGAAAGTCGCCCCGAGAGACCCGAAATGAAACGAATAGTCCCACAACCTCCGGGATCTCCCGGTGGCCTTGAATCGAAACTCAAATGCAACCCCTCGGAAGATCAATCCGAGCAGCATCAGTATGACCGGCATATAAAGCGCCGGCATCAATATCGCATAAGCCAGGGGAAAAGCGGCAAACAGCCCTCCCCCCCCAAGGACCAGCCATGTTTCGTTGCCGTCCCAGAAGGGTGCAATGGAGTTCATCATGCGATTCCGACAGCTATCCGAAGGTGCAAAAGGAAACAAGATACCCACCCCTAAATCAAAGCCATCCAGCAGAACATACAAAAAGATGGCCGTGGCAATGAGGCCATACCAGACCAACGGCAAATCCACGAAGCCTTCGAGACTAAACATGCTTTCCTCCTGATTCAGAAGCCAGATCTGTAAAAAGCGGCGGTTCTTTTACGCCGTGGGTGCCGTATGCATTTTCCGGAATACCGGGGCCCTTTCCGATCAGCCTTAAAATGTAATAACTTCCCGCACCAAATACAAAAACATAACTGAAGATAAATGCCAGAAGAGACAGTGCCACCTGGGAACCCATCACCGGCGACACCGCTTCCGCGGTGGGCATAACACCGTATACGATATACGGCTGCCGACCGATTTCCGTGACAAACCAACCAACAAGCACGGCAACAAACCCGGAGGGTGTCATGGCCATACACCAGAGTTGAAACCATCGTTTGTTGAACAATTGTTTACGCAAAAAAAGGATTGCAGCCGTCACACCGGTAAAAATCATCAGCACGCCGATGCCGACCATGACCCGAAACGACCAAAATACCCAGGCAACGGGCGGGCGGGCGTCTTTTGGCCATTCTTTTAAACCTTTTACTTCGCCATTGAGGTCATGGGTTAAAATCAGACTCGATAATTTAGGAATTTCAATGGCATATTTGGTATTCTCTTCTTCTTGATCCGGCCATCCAAACAGTTTCAACGGAGCCCCTTGTTCTGTTTCCCAAATACCTTCCATGGCAGCCACTTTGGCCGGCTGGTGTTTCAGCGTATTCAGACCGTGAAAATCACCCATCACCGCCTGAATTGGAGCGACAAATATCGCCATAATCATCGCCATTCCCAGCATCACCCTGGCGTGTTTTACATGTCGATTTTGCCAGAGGTAATACGCTCCGATCCCGCCGACGACGAATGCCGTGGTTAAGTAGGATGCGGTGACCATATGCAAAAATCGGTAGGGAAAAGAAGGATTGAATATGATTTTAATCCAGTCGGTGGGATACAGCAGACCGTCAGCCCCCACTCGATATCCCTGGGGGGTCTGCATCCAGCTGTTGGCCGATAGGATCCAGAATGCCGAAATCAAAGTTCCGACGGCAACAATCAGGGTAGCGGCAAAATGCATTTTTGGACTCACGCGATGCCACCCAAAGAGCATCACCCCCAGAAACGAGGCCTCCAAAAAAAATGCCGTGAGCACTTCGTATCCCAGCAGCGGTCCCAATACATTACCGGCCCGATCAGAAAAAACCGACCAGTTGGTGCCGAACTGAAATGACATCACCACGCCGGACACCACGCCCATGCCAAATGTTACGGCAAATATTTTGACCCACATACGGTAGACTTCTTCATAGACCGTGTTGCCGGTTTTTAGCCATCGCCATTCCAAAACCGCCAACCAGCTTGCAAGACCGATGGTAAAAGCCGGAAAGATAATGTGAAACGATATGGTAAAGGCAAACTGTACTCGCGCCAATAATACAGGATCAAATATTTCTATCATCAGTATAACCTCGTTGCTTTATATTCAGACAAATTTTAAAGTAATGAATACTTGACATTTGTCAATGTTAATTGTTATTTATTATACATTATGAAACTCTGAAAGCTGTCTGCTGGGGATATTCTCGCCATAAAGTCACTCTTTTTGCTTTCTCTGAACTAACCTACTAGCCAACGGAAATCACCAGTAAGTTACAAAGAAGTTCGTGCGATGAGTGTATGATACATTGTCTCATGATACATAATTGTGTCATACAAAAGTTTCTGCCCAATGGCTTGTCATTTTTATCAAGCAATATCAAACCCTTAAAAATTATTTCTAACTTGGTATGCTTATTGCTTTATCAGTGTTCAATCTATTTACTGATAGAAATCATCCTTAACTACCAACGTCAATTTGAGAAAGGAGAATATCATGGAAGTAAAAGACTATTGTTCGAACGTTGACATGGAACTTACGGTATGGAAAGCAAAAATTTTTGACACCATCCGTAAAGCCGATCAATTGGGATCTGCGGAACTGGAAAAAATCCTTCCAAACATTCAAGACCTCAAAATGGTCGTCACTGAATTGGAAGATAGAATTCATCAGCTCAGAGTGGAATGCCCTCTGGAGTGGAAGCCGATAAGGGACGAAATTGAGGGTGTCAAAGGCAACTTAACCAATACATATGACGAAGTAATTGATTACATCGGCGGAAGAGCCGCACCTGTAGACGTACCGGGCTAATCTAAAACAACAATATTGCCCAAGAATTTTAAGGCTAAATCCCTCCTAATTTATTGTCCGATAATCTCTATTATGAGGTTATCGGACTTTCTTTAAGGTCAGCAACCTGTTTACTCCAAAAGGGCATCAAGTGCTTTGGAATACCCTGTCAGTTCCACATATCCTTGTCCGCTAATCCTACGGCTGTTTTTAAAGCCGAGAACGGACACGCTCCCTTCCCAGTAAGTCACTCCGGTACTTTCACTGGTTCTCATTTCCTGGTCTGCCATGTTGGGAACAATATTGAGATCCAGGGACAGCAACGGAATCTTCAGTCGCCACCGGGCCGGATAAACCGCCCTGGAATTCGGGCTATTCCAGGTATCCGTAACGGTCACTTCAATATCATGCATAGATAAATGTCTTGTGTTCCCATTGGAATTTATATGTGTTCCGCTGGAAGCAGGACTTCGCTTGCCGTCTTTTTGTCGCAAAAGATAGATCATGATTTCCGTGTTATCGGACAACTGAAGGCTGAACCAGTCCCATCCAACGAGTCCCGGTTCCAATGGCGCAGTGCTGAATTCATGATCCATCCAAGACAGGCCGTTAACTGAAAATGTTTTTCCGGGAAGCGTTACCTGTCCTGTGGTCTCAAGCCGGGTCAATGAATAGTAACAGCTGGCTCTTTCGGGCGTTGAACCTTTTCGGCTGTAACCTTTCTTGCCATGAAACACGGGCGGTTTGACGGGCATTAAATTGAGATCAAAAGAGAATCGATCGGAAATCATCTTCAGATGGTGAGTTTTTGGGGTGATTTGTGCGGACCATTTTTTAAGAAAGACACGAACGATATCCCTATCCCGGAATTCACCGGCGATCCCCAGCACCCCTCGACCCATGCGTTGGTCATAAAAATGGTGTTTTCCGTCAAG
>JASFGF010000093.1:0-8656 GCA_050123915.1 Desulfobacterales bacterium
AACTTAACCCCTTGATATTATACGCATTCTATTTTGATAGGATTTTCCTTTGCACATTTTTCTGTGCAGTAGTGCACAATTTACTGTGCATATAAAAGAGTCTCAATACTGAAATTTATGGCGGGAAAGAGATCTGGGATCAGGGGGCAAGGGTCAGGGATCAGGGGGCAAGGGTGATGTACAACAGAAAACAAACACTCGACCCCTTGACCCCTTGAATCCTTGAATCCAATTTTTTAGGTGTTTTTATCCCTTTCCTAAATTGAGCGATTGTCGAGTTTGCCGAATATGCAAGGCATAAGACATGCAGCCGTAGTGTACTACTGCAAATGTATTAAAACGCAGTAGATTCGATAAAATCGGCAAGCCCGAAGAATTTCAAATAGTGATATTTTTTTCCCCATACGAATCCACCCAATAGGTGTGAATTTTCAATAGGATAGATGCTATATAATTAATGAAATAATATAATTTATATTGTTCCATCACTATTTGAAACACTCAATTTAGGATTTTATTTCATTGATCTTGTCCGTAAGTTCCGGAATAAAATCGAGGATGTCATCCACTATACCCACATCAGCTGCCTGGAAAATGGGTGCCTTGGGGTTTTTATTGATGGCAACGATAAAGGGCGCGCCTTTGATGCCGCCAAGATGTTGAAAAGCGCCGCTGATCCCTAATGCCATGTAGACTTTGGGTTTGACGGTCTGCCCTGAGGTTCCGACCTGGCGGGATTTTTCCAGCCATTTCGCATCCACAATGGGTCTTGAGCAGGACACATCCGCCCCCATGGCTTCTGCCAGATCAAAAACCATCTCCAGATTGTCCTCATCTTCGATACCTCTTCCCACAGATACCAGGACATCCGACTTGGTAATGTCGACATCACCCACTTCAGCCGCGACAATTTCCAGAAAGCGGCGGACATCACCAGAAAGACCGCCCTCCATGGCTTCAGCGGTTTTGTCAACGATGTTGCCCCCGGCACTTTTGCTTTCATCTGCTTTGAAAGCACCCGGACGGACGGTGATCACGGCCCCTTTGGAGATATCGCAAAGCACATGGGTGCTGACCTGCCCTAAATATTCTTCACGAACAGCCTTGAGTTTCCCGTCTTCGATGCCTTCAAAATCGATGGCATCCGCAAGATATGCCGCATCGAGCTTTACAGACAGGCCCGGTGCCAGATCCATACCAAAATGTTCGTGGGGAATCAGAACGATACCGTCCTCTGGCAGAATGCGAGTCAGCATTGCCCGGATCACTTCTGCATTGATATAAGCCAGCGCTTCATTATCGATCTTCCAGACCTCGGCAAAGGAAGACGCAACATCCTTACACACCCCGTCGAGTTCGGGACCGGAACCTGCCACCACGGCAATCACCGAAGCATCTGTAATGACTTTTCCGGCCGCGGTGATCATCTCAAGGGCGGTATCGTCGACAACACCATTCTTGTGTATAATATATGCAAAAACCTGTTGGGCCATTATTTGATCCCTCCTTTGGCTTTTAAGAGTTCGACGAGTTTATCGATGATTTCATCGGTGCTCCCTTCCAGAATCTCTGCGCCCTCGCCCGGGTCAGGCACAAAATAATCGAGACGCTTGATTCGAGCCCCGGATTCTCCGACAGTGTCTTTGGCAACCCCGAGATCATCGGCGGTGTGAACCGGTATGTCAAGCGAGGCCACCTTTCGGATTCCGCGAATACCCACATATCGCGGCTCGTTGATGCCGGTCTGAATGGAAAGCACACAAGGAAGATCGATTTCATTCATTTCCTGGTTTCCGCCGGCAATTTCGCGGCCCACTTTAATTTTTTTGTCATTGATAACTTCTAAAAGATTGACCAAAGACGCATAGGGCCAGCCGAGCATGGCGGCCAGTATGCCGCCCACCTGGCCTGCCCCGTCATCTGCCTGGGCACCGGTCAAAATCAGGTCATAATTCCCCTTTTCAACCGCTGCTTTTAAAGCAGTGGCAATCCCTTTTCCATCAGATCCGTTAAATGCATCGTCTGAAAGGAGTATACCGTTATCAGCGCCCATGGCCATTTCTCTTCGAACGACCTCCTCATCGTCCTTGTCGCCGACAGTGACAATGGTAATACTGCCGCCGACCTTGTCTCGAATCTGGATGGCTTCTTCAACAGCATAATTGTCCCATTCATTGACTGAATATACCAGGTCATCCCGCTCGATATCCGTACCGTCTCTGTTGACCTCGATCTCATTTTCCGCGGTGTCCGGCACCCTTTTGACACACACTAAGATTTCCATATGATACCTCCAATATAACTAGTTAGTACTTAATCGAAAATCCAGGTTTTTTGATCAAAATTTCGAAATTCTAATCTCAAAATCCGAAACAATGGCAAAAACAGGAATGTTCCAATGACAAAAACAATCAAATATCAAAAAGTTCGTTTTAGTCCTTTTGTCATTTGATATTCGGATTTGTTTCGAATTTCGGTATTTGGTATTCGGATTTAGATAATTATCTATTACCCATCAATAACCCATAACCCATTACCCATTACCTATAACCTATAACCCATTACCCATTACCAATCTTCAATCAAATGTTGCTCGACCAGCTCCACAAGGTCAATGGCTTGCATCTCTCCTTCCAGGCCGCTGGTTTTGATGGCGTCTTCTATATTGACCATGCAAAATGGACAGGCGGTAACAATGACGTTCGCTCCGGCCGCCTTTGCCATTTCAACCCTGACCTGCCCCATCCGTTTTTCTTCTATGGGCTCATAAAAAAGCATCAGTCCCCCGCCGCCGCAACAAAATGAGCGGTCCTTACAGTTTTTGCCCATTTCAACCCGCTGGATTCCGGGAATCGAATCGATGACTTCCCGCGGATCATTGTAAAGATTATTGTGCCGGCCAAGATAACACGGATCGTGATAAGTATAGATGTTATCTGATTTCTCAACATGTTTTAACCGGATATTGCCGGATTTGATGTCTTTCAAAATCGTACTGCTGATGTGTGCCACCTCCGGGATATCCTTGTAGTCATGTTTTAGTGCATTAAAGGCATGGGGGTCTGCAGTAACGATACGATTCACACCGGCATTATTGATGGCCTCTGTATTTCGATCCCTTAATTCCAAAAAGAGCATCTCCTCACCGAATCGCCTGACCTCGTGGCCGCTGTCTCTTTCCAGAGGTCCCAGTATTCCAAAATCAATATTGGAAGCAGTAAGAACCCTTGCTGCTGCCCGGCCGATGTCCTGTATCCGGTCATCATACGAGGTGATGCTGTCGACAAAGTAAAGGGTATCTGCGGTTTCTTTTTTCCCCAAGATCTTTATGTTGAGATCTTCAGGCAGTTCCTTGGTCCAGTCCGCACGTTTTTTCTCCATCTTTCCGTAAGGGTTGCCCCGTTTTTCAAGGGCTCCCAGAGGTTTTTGCAAGGATTGGGGTACCATGCCGTCATCCACCAATCCCCGTCTCACATCGACAATTTTGTCGATATATTCGATAAAAACCGGACATTCCTGTTCACAGGCACCACAGGTGGTGCACGACCAGATTTCATCTTCTTCCAGAACGTTGCCGATAAACGGACTCACATCCACAGATTCACCTCTGAGGGGATATTTATTAAATGAATAATTGCGGCACTTAATGGAGATGAATCTCGGAGAAAGCGGTCTCCCCACGGCATTGGCCGGACAATTGTCCGAACATCTTCCGCAGTCGACACAGGAATAGAAATCGAGAATATGTTTCCAGGTAAAATCTTCATATGTCTTGACCCCGAACGATTCAAGGTCATCCAGTGCGTCTTCCTCGATTCCCCATCGAACCGGTTTGACGGTACCTTTGTCGAGTTTCATTAAAAATACATTCGGCAAAGATGTAATCACATGAAAATGCTTGCCCATGGGCAAAAAACAAAGGAAAAAGAAAAATATCAGCTCATGTGAAAAATATGCACCCAGATGCAGATGCTGCAGCATATCCAATGGAAAGAGTCTTAACACATGCGTTGCCATCCATGTCCCGGTCAATGGCGCCAGAATCTCCGGCCTTAATCCATTTTGAATTCGAGCTGCAAACTCGCTTCCTTCAAAAACCATATCGCAGGTGACCAGCCCTGTAATCAGCAGCAGGACCAGTACGGCTTCCCAGGTATGCTCTTTGCCGTATTTGGGGGGTACCGCGTAACGTTTGGGTTTAACGACGATCCGGCGATACAATGCCGCCAGACAGGCTCCCAGGACAAGTGTTCCGGCAATATCTTTGAGCACCGTGTAAACCTGACCGGCCGTGCCGCTGAATCCCGGCAGCACATAGCCATCTGAAATTCCGAGCAGCACGAGAGTGATGGACCGAAGAGACAGGATGACAAAACCTGCAAAAAGCGCAATATGGATGATCCCCGCATCCGGATATCTTGGATGCCGGTACTGCCCGACGGCATACTTTAACATTTTTAAAAATCGGATAAACAGACGATCCCGTCGCGGATCCGGAGATGCTTTGACCATCGGTTTCAGCCGGAGGGCGATGATGTAGGTAAATACCGCCACACCAACCACCGGTATCATCAATGAGAATGTGACGGTCGGTATTCCAAAAACAAAGTCTTTGGCAGGAGAGATTAAGACAGATTCCATTTTATATTTTTCGCTCCTTAATTCCAACAATGAATGAATGCTCATTCATTTTTTAACAGACGAGTCTTTAATATGTCAAGAAAAAGTTCAACCCTGATTGATCGTAAACAAAATGGGAAGATATCCTATGTGTTTGATTTATTATGTATTTTAGCAAATTAAGATGCATTTTCATAAACGCTTCTATAAATGAGATATAAACTTATTTAAAAAATCCCATTTTGTTTACCTTTCAGGAAAGCCGATGATATCCCATGGCCTACGGCCTGACCCCTACGGCGTCTCGTTATCAAGGGTTCGCAGTAGACGACTGCGGCCTCCGGCTCGTAAAGCCTACGCCTCGGAGAGCTTCACCCTTGATGCCTTTCGTAGTGAAACAAAGATCCCGTAACCGGGAGAATCTGGGACATCCTCGACTTTCGATCATTTAGGGTTCTATTTTTTCGTTCGATTCCAAGTTTATTTTGGTATACTAATGTCGCATAAATTACAAGCTTTCTTGACAAATATCCAATTTCATCCTAACAGATATAAACAAGAATGTTGGATTCGGCGTGCTAAACAAAGAACAATATTTGTACCCAAGCGCATGAAAGGGGGCCTATGACAACAGAAATCAGATATGAAGATAAATGCTGGTTAAACAGCTATGAAAAAGGGGTTCCTGAAAAAATAGACTACGAAGACATATGCCTCCCGAAAATTCTGGAAAGGACGGCCGGCAAATTTCCGAATAAAATGGCCCTTTTATTTGAGGGATACAAAGTGACCTATCGAGAACTCAATGATATGGTCAATCGTTTTGCCTCGGCCTTGCATTCCTTTGGCGTCAAAAAGGGGGACAGCGTCGCCATCCTTTTACCCAACCTTATCCCCTGTGTCGTTGCCTATTATGCCATATTAAAGATCGGCGGCATCACGGTGATGAACAACCCTTTGTATTCAGACCGGGAACTTAAACACCAATTTAATGATTCCGAATCGAAAATACTGATAACAATCGATCTTCTGGGAAATCGCATGATCGATTTAAGACCGAAAACAAAGATCAAGCAGATTATTTACACCTCCATCGGTGATTATCTTCCTTTCCCGAAGAACCTGTTGTTTCCGCTTGTGGCAAAGAAAAAAAATCTTGCGGCAGATGTCAAAACGTCTGTAAACGTATACAAATGGAAAGATGTTCTGGCAAAAGGTTCTCCAAATCCTCCCGAGGTTGAGGTTTCGTTTGACGACGTTGCCATGTATCAGTATACCGGTGGTACCACCGGTGTTTCAAAAGGCGTTATGCTTACCCACGGCAATCTGAGCAAACAGGTTCAACAGATTGGTACATGGTTCCCCACCTTCGACAGCAATGAAATTATGCTGGGAGCGCTTCCCTTTTTTCATGTGTTTGGTCTGACCACGGCAATGAATCTGGCCATTTATTTGGGGTGGGGAGATATTCTTGTTCCAAAACCCCAGCCGGAACCGCTGATCCAAGCCATCCGGAAATTTAAACCAACCTTTGTGCCGCTGGTTCCCACCATGTATATCGGGATACTGAATCATCCAAACATCGACAATATCGATCTGACGTCCATCAAAGGTTGTTTTTCAGGCAGCGCCCCGCTGCCGTTGGAAGTGATCAGAGATTTTGAAAACAAGACCGGTGCTGTTATTGTCGAAGGATACGGTTTGACGGAATCCTCACCGGTCACCCACATCAACCCCTTTTCCGGAGGAAAACGTAAAGTCGGGAGTATCGGGATCCCCATTTCTGACACCCATTGCCGTATCGTCGACCTCAATGACGAAAATACGGATGTCCCTTTAGGGGAGTCTGGTGAAATCCTTGTCAAAGGTCCGCAGGTCATGAAAGGTTATTGGAACAAGGCTGAAGAAACAGCCAGCACACTTACAGATGGCTGGCTTCATACCGGTGATATCGGCAAAATGGATGAAGAAGGCTATTTTTATATCGTTGACAGAAAAAAAGATATGATCTTATCCGGTGGTTTGAATGTATACCCGCGTGATATTGAAGAAGTGTTTTATGAAAACCCCAAGGTTCAGGAAGCCGCAGCCATCGGCATCCCCCACCACAGTCGAGGTGAATCCGTCAAAGTTTTTGTTGCGCTTAAAGAAGGCGCAACCGCCACCCAGGAAGAACTTATCGAATATTGCAAAGACAAAATGGCCAAGTTTAAGCTTCCAACTGAAATTGAGTTCAGAAAGGAACTTCCTAAAACAAATGTCGGCAAAATTTTAAAAAAAGACCTTCGATCAGAAGAAATGGCGAAGCAACCAAAAACAGAATAAAATCAGTCCATATAAAAATACGATATCGCCCCTTTCCCACCATACCCGTCCACCCGGGTTTCAATTATCCGGCGATGCCACGCTTGTCACACGGTAAACAACCTGATGTTTATGGAGAGAATGAATGACTGAAAATGTTGCAGGAAAGATAATGCGATTCAGATGGCTGATTTTTATTGTGCTGTCACTTGCCTATCTTTTTGTTTATTTCCACCGCCTTTCCCTTTCCGTCGTCGCCAACGATTTGATAAAAGAGTTTAAAACAACTGCCAGTGTCATGGGGCTGCTGGGATCGATATATTTTTACTGCTATGCCTTTATGCAACTTCCTGCCGGTCTCCTGTCGGATTCTTTGGGTCCTCGAAAATCCGTCACATTATTTTTGATCATCGCTTCTGCAGGAAGTATTCTATTCGGATTTGCACCGACCATAAAAATAGCCTTTCTTGGAAGAGTTCTGGTGGGACTCGGTGTTTCCATGGTTTTTATTCCCACCATGAAAATCCTGTCCCGATGGTTTCACCCTCATGAATTTGCCTTCATGGCCGGTATTCTAAATGCAGTGGGCGGGATGGGAGTTCTGGCAGCGACGTGGCTTCTTGCCGTTATGACCTTGTTTTTCGGATGGCGCATCTCTTTTGAACTGATTGGCTGCTGCACCTTTCTCATCGTAGTGCTGGTATGGTTTGTTGTCAGGGACCGACCCGAAGATAAAGGCTGGCCTTCTATCGAAGAACTCGGCAGGGAAAAAGGAAACGTCTTTGAACCGGTAGAGCAGATCCCCCTGCTCCAGGGGGTCCGGCGCGTCATTTCCGAAAAATACTTCTGGCCGGTGGCCATATGGTTTTTCTTTGATTGCGGTATATTTTTCGGTTTTGGAGCACTGTGGGGCGGGCCTTATCTGAGGGATGTTTACGGCATGACCCGGGCCCAGGCCGGCACGGTGCTCAGTATGATTGCATGGGGTATGATTATCGGAAGCCCTCCTTTAGGATTTATATCGGACAAGTTAATGAAAAGCCGAAAAAAGCCGTTTATCCTGTGTAATCTGGTGCTGGTGATAGAACTCGCTTTTCTAAGCATTTATCCGGACGGCCTTCCCTGGATCGCGTTGTATATTTTCTTTTTTGTTTTTTCAATTTGTGCTTCGTCGGTGGTTATCTTTGGATTTACCATCATTAAAGAACTCTTTCCCGTGGAAATTGCCGGCACCTCAACCGGAATGGTAAATCTTTTTCCATTTTTAGGCGGTGCCATTTTTATGCCCCTTTTAGGCCGGGTGCTGGATGCGTATCCGAAATCCGATACCGGCGGATATTCCATCGAGGCTTACTCCATACTCATCTTTATTCTTCTTGGGGCTGCTGTGTTATCCCTGATCTGCACGCTTTTAACAAAAGAAACGTTTCCGGAAAAATGATCTTTTTTGGATCATCTCCCGATTAGTTATAGTTAACTATGATAAAATAAGTGGGGCATCTTTAGTTGAGCATGTGTGATCCCAAAGGGTACAAGGGGTCAAGGATTCAAGGCCCGCCCTGTCGCGACGCGGTGATTACTTAAAATATAGGCTAAGCTTCATAATGATGATAGTTTATCGCCAATATAGTATGGTTAATCGTTCTGGGCCAGGGGTTCAAGTGACATGCTATAGAATTACAAAGGGTTGAAAGTCTAACAAAAGTCAAAGGAAGAAAGATAATCTTGGATT
>JASFGF010000094.1:0-8632 GCA_050123915.1 Desulfobacterales bacterium
TCCCTCGTATCCGGCGGCATGGGTAAACAGGAAACCACCGTTCACATCTCCTGCTGCATAAATATGTTTGTGATTCGTTCTCAACCGCTTATCGACGTCAATGCCGGTTCGGTTGACCTTGATACCAATACCTTCAAGACCCATCCCATGGATGTTGGGTATTCTTCCCACCGCAACCAGAATCGTCTCTGCACAAAGATGAACCGTTTTTCCTTCTAAATCCTTGAGGGTCACCTCTTTTTCATCGCCGAGATTCTTTACGGCTTCAATGGAAGAATTTAAATGGAACACCACCCCTTCAGATTCCATCACCTGTTTGACCGTATCGGCCATATCTTTATCTTCTTTCCCTAAAATCTGATCGCCACGATCCACGATATAGACCTTGGTCCCAAGACGGTTGAATGCCTGTCCCATCTCGGTTCCGATGGGGCCACCTCCCATAATGATCATCGATTTCGGCAGGTGGTCCATATAAAATATTTCTTTGTTGGTAATATATTCGGTTTTATCCAGACCATCTATGGGGGGAACAAAGGGTGAAGAGCCGGTGGCAATCACCCAGCTTTTGGCTGAAATTGTTTTTCCGTTTAAACGAACGGAGTGTTCATCGGTAAATATTGGGTCCCCGAATTCCACTTTTGCCCCGAGATTGCAGAATCTTTCTTCAGAATCATGTTTCTGAATGATGCTGATTACGGATTTGATTCTATTGGATATTGTTTTAAAATCGACCGAAGGAACGTCAACGTAAGGAAGGCCGTATTTTTCGGAGCTCTTGATCATATGGTACACATGTGCGGTCTTGATGAGCGTTTTACTGGGAACGCACCCGAAATGGAGGCAGTCGCCGCCGAGTTCTTTTTCCTTTTCAATGAGAATGGTCTTGGCACCGAGCTGGGCCGCACCGGACGTAATGGTCAAGCCAGCTGCTCCGCCGCCGATAACCCCGATATCATATTCATAATCGGCCATAACGAACTCCTTTTATCAAAACTTACAAATATTGTTGATTATACATCCAAGGTTGTTTTTGACATTCTTTGCAGATTCGTCGGGGTTTCACGCAAATCCTTACATTAAAATTTTAATGCATGTTTCAGAAATCGATTCGTCCTATTAGTCGACGAACTTATATTTTAAAACTGTAATAGTTTAGTCCTTTGAAAAAAATCGATTTCATTGATCTTCGCTTTCAGCTACGCCAAACAAAAAGGAGCTTCAGGTATAAACGATTGATGACTGATGATTGTCGATTGAAGATTGTCGTAGATCCCGATTTGTCGGAGAACATTTAATGTTTATTCGAAAACCTTTTTTTCTATTTTCTATTTACTGTTTTCTGTTTGGTTCGAGTTTTTTCAGCGAAAAATTTAATTGTACCTGAAGCGGAAATGTTTTTAAAAGGGTAAAGTGTTGCAAAAAACTTTATTTCTTCAGGAGGCATAAATCGAACATTTCCGTACCCCCATGGCTGCTTCCTGAAGTGCTTCTGCGAAGGTCGGATGGCCGTGAACGGTTCGGGCGATATCCTCGGAACTCGCTCCGAATTCAACGGCCAGAACACATTCGGCAATCATATCGGCCGCTCGCGGTCCGATGATGTGTACACCTAAAATTCGGTCTGTTTTGGAATGGGCGATGAGCTTGACAAAGCCGTCCTTTTCTCCCATACACCGGGCACGCCCGGCACCGGAGAAGGGATATGTTCCCACACAGTAAGGAATATTTCTCTCTTTGACCTGCTCTTCAGTCAGCCCGACACTGGCCACCTCTGGCCAGGTATACACCACCGCGGGAACGGCATCGTAATTCACTTCACCGGGGAGACCGGCAATGCATTCCACCGCAGCGATACCCTCGGCCGACGCTTTGTGAGCCAGCATGGGGCCCGGAATGAGATCTCCGATGGCATAGACGGTGGCGATGTTGGTTCGATAGGATTCGTTCACCAGAACATGTCCGGTTTCAGTATCTGTCTTAATACCGACGTCTTCCAGTCCGAGATGTTGTGTCAAAGGCCGCCTTCCAACGGAAACCAGGAGTCGATCACAGGACAGTGCCTCTTTTTTGTCTTTATTTTCCAAAGTTACCCGAACACTGTTTTTTTGAATTTTGGCACCTGAAACCCGGGTGTTAAGACGAATGTCGATCCCCTGTTTTCTAAGTATCCGGTCCAGAGTCCGGCCCACCTGTCCATCCATGGTGGTTGCAATTTGAGCCAGCATTTCCACCACGGTGACCTTTGCCCCGAGACGCAGCCACACAGATCCCAGTTCAAGACCGATATAACCACCCCCCACAATGCCCAGATGTTTGGGTACTGTTTTAAACTCAAGTGCCTCGGTGGAAGTGACGATCCGTTTTCCGTCAAATTCAAGTCCCGGAACCTGGACCGGCGAGCTTCCGGTGGCCAGGATGATCGATTTTGCCTGGAGGGTTTGGGCAGTTTTTTTCCGGGCAGAACCGGCATTTTGTCGAAGTTCAACGCGATCCTCTCCGGCAAGGCGGGCGGTCCCTTTAAAAATTTCGATGTTATTGCCCTCCAAAAGTTTGCGGACGTTCCCGGTCAGTTCTTCAACGACCTGTTTTTTACGGGCCATCATGGCGGAAAGATCAAGGGTCAATTTTCCGGTTTTTATCCCGTGTTCGGCAAGGTGATCTTTGGCCAGGTGATAGTATTCACTGGAATCGAGAAGAGCTTTGCTCGGAATGCAGCCCACGTTCAAGCAGACACCGCCCAGACGGGTCTCCTTCTCAATGCAGGCGGTTTTCAGTCCCAGCTGGGCCGCCCGAACCGACGCCACATACCCTCCTGGACCGCTCCCGATAACAATAAGGTCGTAAATCTCTTTTTTCGTCATTTTTATATCTCCATCATAATCCTTTCGGGATTTTCAATACACTCTTTGATCCTCACCAGAAATGTGACCGCTTCCCTACCGTCCACGATGCGGTGATCATAGCTCAACGCGACATACATCATGGGCCGGATGTCAATTTTATCTTCTATAACCACCGGCCGCTTTTCAATTTTGTGCATCCCCAAAATACCGCTTTGGGGTGTATTTAAAATGGGTGTGCTGAGCAAAGAACCGAACACGCCGCCGTTTGTAATGGTAAATGTGCCGCCTTCAAGATCGGCCAACTCAAGGCGGTTGTTTTTAATTTTATCCACAAAATCGACGATAGCCTGTTCCAATTCGGCAAAACTCAACATGTCCGCATTTCGAATCACCGGCACCACCAGCCCTTTGCCGGTACCGATGGCAATGCCGACATTATAATAATTGTGGTATACAATATCACTACCGTCGACAAATGCATTAATCTGGGGAAATTCTTTCAGCCCTTCGACAACGGCCTTGGTAAAGAAAGACATAAACCCCAAAGAAACCCCGTATTTTTCTTTAAAGGCCTCCTTGAACTGTGAACGGAGGGCCATGGTATGGGTCATATCGATCTCGTTAAAGGTCGTGAGCATGGCGGTAGAGTGCTTGGCTTCAAGAAGGCGTGATGCAATGGTCCGTCGAATCGGGCTCATGGGTTTTCGGGTAACGTCTTCCATCCTGGGCGGCATCGGTTTGACCGGGGATTCAGGCGCAACCGGAGCAACATCCTTTATTTTTGGAGACGCCGGTGATGAGGACGGTGCCGCAGAAGGAGACTGTTCCAGATAAAGAAGCACATCCCCTTTGGTAATCCTATTCCCCGGCCCGGTGCCTTTGATGCCGGATATATCGACATTCTTTTCGGCGACCAGTCGACGGACAGCAGGTGACAGGATCGGCGGGAAATCTTCCGTTTCCGGTTCCACCGGCACGTCTTCATCCGTCACCGATGCTTCTTGGGCCCTTACCGGCGCTTCTTCAGCTTCCTCCGGCGCCTCTTCGGCTTCCGCCGGTGCTTCCATCGCTTCCGGGCTTGACGAAGGTGCTTCCGCCACCTTCTCCGGTGGTGCCGTCTCCGGTTCCGGGGAAGGGACCGATTCGGTGGCAATGGTTCCGACTTTCGTTCCGATGGAAACCGTCTCTCCTTCAGAAACCAGTATCTTTAATATCCCGGATGCTTCCGCCACGATCTCCAGGGTGACCTTGTCGGTTTCAACCACAAAAATCGGCTCATCTTTTTGAACCGGATCACCGTCCTTTTTATACCACTGCACAAGGACCGCTTCCTGAACCGATTCACCCACACTCGGAATTTTGATCTCTACTTCCATGAGGACTCCTTTGAGCTTTCAACCGTCATCGTTTCCAATCGCTTTGTCTGTTACGGCGGCCTGTTCTCTCCGATAAATACCAGGAAAGCCCGTTGCCGGGCTGGCCGCAGCGCTTCGACCGATATATTCCATTGGTTTTCCAATTAATTTTTCAAGACGGGGACCCACAAAAAACCACGCCCCCATATTCTCCGGCTCTTCCTGGACCCAAATAAATTGTCTAACCTGTTTGTATTTTTGGATGACGGCTTTCAATTGTGCTTCCGGGAATGGATAGAACTGCTCCAAACGAATGATGGCGGTGTCGGTCTTTTTCATTTCCCGGCGTTTTTGAAGTAATTCATAATATATCTTCCCGCTGCAAAAAAGAATGCGGCGCAGTGATTTAACGGGGTCCGGATCTTCAAGGACTGCTTTGAAGGTACCCGCCGTCATTTCTTTTAAATCAGAGACCGCCAGTGGATGGCGAAGGAGACTTTTCGGTGTCATGATAATTAATGGCTTCCGAAACTTGGATTTTACCTGACGGCGAAGAAGATGAAAGTACTGCGCCGGCGTGGAAAGATTACAAACCTGGATGTTGTCCTGGGCGCACAACTGGAGAAAACGCTCGAGACGGGCGCTGGAATGTTCAGGTCCCAGACCTTCCCAACCATGGGGGAGCAACAAAACCAAACCACTAAAACGCTGCCATTTGGTTTGTCCGCTGGCAATATATAGATCAATGACCGCCTGTGCGTTATTGACAAAGTCCCCGAACTGTGCTTCCCAGATCACAATCCCCCGGGGTTGGGCCATGGAGTAGCCGTATTCAAAACCTAAAACACCGACCTCCGAAAGCAGGCTGTTGTAGACGGAAAAGGGCGCCTGGGTCTTATCGATCGCATTGAGGGGCGTATATTCATCGCCGGTTTTGGTATCGATGAGGACACTGTGGCGCTGGGCGAAAGTGCCGCGCGCGCTGTCCTGGCCGCTTAAACGGATCGGGTCGCCCTCTACCAGCAGGGAGGCAAAGGCCAGAGCTTCTGCATTGGCCCAATCAATACCCTTTCCTTTCTCCACACTGTCCAGCCGATTTTTCAGCAGGCGAACCAATTTTGAATTCGCGGAAAAATCAGCCGGGAACGAATTCAACTTTCGGGCAAGGGCAACGAGTTTATTCCCGGAAACGCCGGTTTTCAATGGGTCGTGGGTATAGTTGCCGTGAAAATCTTTCCAGTTTTCATAAAATCGGGTTTCAGGAAAAACGCAGGCACTGGAACGAACCGTCTCCAGTGCATCTTCCAATGCTTGGCTAATATTTTGTTCCAGAACATCGACATCCTCTTTTCGAGTAAGGCCCTGCTCTATCAGTTCCCGGGAATACACTGTGTTCAAAGAGGCACGGCTCCGAATCCGCTCATACATCTGAGGTTGTGTGAAATAGGGTTCGTCGCCCTCGTTGTGTCCATACTTTCGATAGCAGATGACATCGATGACCACGTCCTTGTTGAAGGTTTTCCGGTAATCCACGGCAAGTCGTACCACGTGAACAACGGCTTCCGGATCTTCGCCGTGGACATGGTAAATCGGAACCATCAACATCTTGGCCACATCCGTTGCATAGCGAGTGGATCGGGCATGTTCAGGAAGCGTTGTATAACCGATCTGATTGTTGATCACCAGATGGATGGTACCACCGGTTTTATATCCGGTGAGCTGCGACATGTTCAGAGTTTCGGCAACCACACCCTGTCCGGAAAAGGCGGCATCGCCATGGATAAGAAGGGGCAATATCGCATTATTTTTGTCGTCGCCCAAAATATCCTGACGTGCTCTCACAAATCCCTGGACCACCGGATTGACGGATTCCAAATGGCTGGGATTGTTGACCAAAAAGAAACGCAGCGAATCACCCCGGCGGGTCTTTATATCTGAAAGATATCCGTTATGGTACTTGACATCTCCAGCGCCAAAGACTTCGTCAGGATCGTAACAGCTTTCAAATTCAGTGAAAATTTCCTCAAAAGACTTGTTGAGTATGTTTGCCTGAATATTCAATCGTCCCCGATGGGCCATGCCTAAAATGATTTCCCGGCAACCCTGTGATGCAGCCATGTCGGCGAGAACATCAAGCATGGGAACGATCGCTTCTGCGCCTTCAAGCGAAAATCGTGTCTGTCCCAGATATTTTTTATGGAGAAATTGTTCGAAAAGAGCGGCCTGATACAGTTTTTCCATGATTCTGAGTTTATCATCGGGTTTTAGATCAGGCTTGTTCCGCACGGGTTCCATCCGGTCTTGAAGCCATTTGCGTTCCTCAGGGTCCTGTAAGTGCATGAACTCCACGCCGATGGAACGGCAGTAAGTCTCTTTGAGCGTGTTGATAATTTCTTTTAACGAAGCGCGATGGTTTTCAATCAGGCCTTTTGCATAAAATTTCGTATCCAGATCTTTTTGAGTGAGATCAAATGCGGAAAGGTTCAACAATGGATGATCCGTAGGACATGCGGTCAACGGATCGAGACAGGCCAGCAGATGTCCGATTTCACGATATCGTCTTATGAGTGCGTCCACACGGGATTGTTTTAAAACCTGTTCTTCGTCATAGACGGCATCGGTCTCTCGATCCCTGCCGTGACCTGTTTCAAAGCCTTCAAAAAAGAAGCGCCAATCACGGGACACCGAGTTGGGATCGGCTTTCCATTGCTCGTATTGAGAGTCAATATAGTCTTTACTCAGGGTTTCAGAGAGGTTCATGGAGGTGTTCCTTAAACCATTTCACCACCAATTTAGAGATCTGGGTGCGATGCAACTCGGCACTGAACATGTGATCACCACCCGGTATGATAACCAGCTCCGTATTTTCAGAATTCAAGGTTCTGGCCAGATACGCATCCTGTACCGGAATGATTTCGTCGGCATCACCATGGATAACCATCAGTGGTGTTTGTAATGATTTTACGGCTTCCGGAAGATCATACTGCTTGGCGTCTGTAAAAAATTTCGTTGAAAGCTGCAATGAACGGCCCCGACTGTTGAACGATACCCTGCCGGTGACCTCGAGTTCCTCGAGCTGTTTTTTACTGAAAAAATGGGTGGCATTTAGCCCGGATAACCGCGCGGCCAGTGCGCATACCGCCTTCACAGTCTTGGTTTGGGCTGCTGTGAGAACGGCAATGACCGCCCCCATGCTGTGCCCTGCAAGGCCGATCCGTCGGGCACCTTTTTCAGCGATAACGGCGGCGGCGGTTTGCATCTCGTTGATCTGTTTGGAATAGTTGGATGCCGAAAATTCGCCTTCGCTCTGCCCGTTTCCGGAAAAATCAAATCGCAGGGCCAAAACGTCTTTTTCAGCCAGTTCCTTGCAGATCTGACGGATAATGCGGGTATGCCGGGAGCAGGTGAAACAATGACCAAAAACCACCCCGCACCCGGCAGACCTTTTGGGCAAATGGAGCGTACCGGCAAGTTTTTCGCCTTGCTGATTATAAAAATAAATGGGCTGTTCCATGAATGATCATTTAAAAGAACCTTTAACCACGATTGAGCAATGACACCCAATCAGAAATTAATCGCCCTGCTCCGCCATATGGTCATCGTAGAGACCTTCTAAAAAGAGTTTGTGTTTTGCCTCCTCCTGGCAAAGCACCTTGAGAAGCTGAATATTCTCAGGATTATCGGTCTTTTTCTGAAGCTCATTATACATCTTTAATGCCTGCTCTTCACGCTTCATGGCAAGGCGCAGGATGTCCACATAATTCATACCATCTTCATATTTAAGTTCGACCATGTAATCACTGCGTTTCATATCCGGAATCCATTTGAATTTATATTCTTCAACAAGCGCTTTGTTGTCTCCCAGATTTTTTAAAAGGCTTTCATGCTTTTTTTCTTCTTCTGCCATCTCGAGCAACGAATCTTTTACACCTGAAAAGGATGTCCTCCCGGCCAGGTCTGTATAAAAAACTGCGGCTTCTCTTTCTTTTTCGATTGCAAATTCAATCAGTACCTCAAAAGATTCAAACGTCATAAAACCCTCCTTCAAATTTTTTATCTATTAACATTAAATTTTAGTTTTTAATTCCCCGCGGCAGTATGATAAAATATTTTTCAAACAGCGCATCCACCGCCTTATTTATGCAGGATATTTTGAAAGAATCAATCATTTATTTGAGAAGTCGGGAAGTTTTTCTAATAGATCCTTGAATATAGCGGAATGGATGATTTTTTTTAAAAAATCGGATGCTGGTTGAGTGGCTTAGGGATCGTTAGAAAAAACAGGCGCATACCGAAATCGTATCTTTAAATGAATTTTTAAAATAATGCAAAGAACCTATTGATATTTCAAAGATAGTTTCCTGGTTTTTCTTTACGATCCTTTGCCGCGAGTCTTGTCCGCCTCTGGTGTGATCATGCGGTTTAAAAAAA
>JASFGF010000095.1:0-8616 GCA_050123915.1 Desulfobacterales bacterium
ACCCGGGCCAGTATGGCCTTCACGCCCATTTCCACCCGATCCATGTTGCCCTGATGTTGCGCCGTGATGTTGAGATGGATATTGCCGTCACCTGCATGTCCGAAAGCGTATATGTCGAAATTGTATTCGGCTTCCAACTCCGGAAGTTCGGCTACAAGGGCCGGGATTTTCCCTATGGGAACCACCACGTCTTCGGGAATGTAGAGGGCATATTTGTCGTGAATCCTCAAGGAAACCTGCCTCCGGACATTCCAGATATCTTCGCGTTCCTTTTCGTTAAATGCAGGAAGAAGATGCGTTGCGCCAACCTCCTTTAAGATCCTTCCGATGGTTTTGATGTCGCGTTTTGTCTGTTCAAGGTCACCGTCAACCTCGACAATCAACAGTGCGGATGTTTCGCCGGGAACATGAAACGGCAAAATATCTTTTACCAGCAAGAGGCATTTGGCATCCAAAAACTCAATGGCCGACGGCAGATGTCCTCTGTTCAGAATTTGAGTTACAGCCCGCATGGCCGACGGCAGGTCTGAAAAGACGGCGGTCATGGCGCTGACAGTAGCCGGGTAGGGGATCAGTTTTAAAATCAAACCGGTGATGATGCCAAGGGTTCCCTCTGAACCGACGAGAAGTTGGGTAAGGTCGTATCCGACCACACCCTTACGGGTCCGGGTCCCGGTGTTTATCATCCGCCCGGAGGGAAGCACCGCTTCAAGGCCGAGAATGTAATCTTTTGTGGTGCCGTACTTGACACATGACGGACCGCCGGCATTGGTGGCCGCGTTGCCGCCGATGGTGCTTTGATCCATCCCGGCGGGGTCCGGCGGGAAAAAGAGTTTTTTTTGTCGGGCCGCATCCCGTAAATCTTTAGTAATGGCTCCGGGTTGAACTTGTGCAACAAGGTTCTGGGTATCTACGGAAATAATACGGTTCAACTTTTCCAGGGACAGAACCGCACCGCCCAACACCGGCAGGCAACCCCCTGCCAATCCCGATCCGCCGCCCCGAGGGGTTACCGGAAACCTGTATTCATTGGCCAGTCTCATGAGCCTTTGAATCTGTGCTGTTTCCTGAACCCGGACGACCAGTTCAGGAGGATAAGACAGACCTGAAGCATCCTGGGAATATGTTCCGACTTCATCCGGATTTGCAACAATGCACTCATTTCCCAACGCATCGGAGATGCGTCTGCGGATGTCTTGGGTTATGGGGGAATATTGGGTCATATTTCAATTCCTAAGAAGTGCCTGAACGAAAACTGTCTTTTTCGCCAATATCTGCGTCAGACTCAAATTTTAACCCGCCACCGAACTTTGGCGGGTTAATCCTCGAAATACGACCAGAATTCCTGTGGTTAAAATTTTCGCCTTCCTTGATCTTAACGAAAAATCCTTGTTTTCGTTCAGGCACCAAGTACCAGTATTCTGACATACGGTACTGTATTCATAATTTGGTTTATTCATTTCTTAAACTTTAGCTTACTTCAAACTTTTGGACTTCAGCTTTCCGGGTTATCTGTCCTGATAAAAAAATATTGTCTTATTTATGAATCAGGGCACTAAGCTTTCCCGAACCCCGGAATCTTGAACCTTTCTTCAAGCTTTTGCAGAGCAAACGTGGCCATGGTCACAAGAACCAGATAATAAAACCCGATGACCAGAAAAACTTCTGTATACCTAAAGGTCCGGGTGGCAATGATCTTGCCTTCGCCGGTCAGCTCGATACAGGTAATGATATAGGCCAAAGATGAATATTTGATCAAATAGATGATTTCGTTACCGCAGCCGGGCAAGGCCCGTCGAATCGCCTGCGGAACAATGATATTGAACATGGTTTTAAAGGTGGAAAATCCCATGGATTGTGCTGCCAGAAATTGTCCTTTTTTGATGGACAAAAGGCTGCCGCGAATATATTCGGAATGGTAAGCGCCGCTGCATAAAATAAAGCCGATGACGGCTGCCGTATAAGCGTCTAAATAAATGCCAATGTTGGGGAGTCCGAAATAGAGCAAAAAGAGTTGTACCACCAGTGGTGTTCCCCGGAAGACGGTGGCATATGCGTTGGCTGCTTTTCGAACGGCAGAGTGGCCGAATGTTCGCAATGTTCCGACGACAATTCCGAGCATCAGACCGATGAGTCCCGATGGGATGATGAGTTTTATGGACATAACCAATCCCCGGTTCAGGGCCGGGATCAACTGGTCTGTAAAAAAGATGGTGTCCATTTATACACTCTCTTCATAGAGTTCATTGAGCCGGCAGCAGAAGTCCCTGGTTCGGGAACTTGCGTCCTGAGAAAGAAGATCTTCGGGTGATCCCTGTTCGATAATACTTCCGTTTTCCATGAAAAGCACTTCATCGGCCAAAGACCGGGTAAAACCGATCTGATGGGTGGCCAGAATCATGGTCATACCCCCTTTGGCCAGATCCCGGATAACAGACAACACTTCGCCGATCAGTTCCGGATCAAGGGCGGATGTGGGTTCGTCCAGAAGCATGATTTTAGGGTCCATGGCAAGGGCTCTGGCAATGGAAACCCGCTGCTTTTGACCGCCGGACAGTTCCGCCGGATACAGCGTGATCTTATCCCCCAGTCCCACCCGTTCAAGTTCGGCTACAGCATGATCCCGGGCTGCCTGACGGCTCATCTTTTTAACTTTACGAAGTGCAATGGCGACATTTTCCAGTGCATTCAAATGATCGAAAAGGTTGAAGTCCTGAAAAATCATGCCGACCTGCTGTCGAAATGCATAAAGATCACGTTTTCGGCGGCTTTGGATTTCAGTCTCTTCCAGCCACACACGCCCTTTATCCGGAGGAATAAGGAAGTTGATACATTGAAGAAAGGTGCTTTTACCGGCGCCCGACGGTCCGATGAGCACTTTTAGCTCCCCCTTGTAAAGACTTAAGGATACGGATTTTAGGATTTCCTTTCCTCCGAGAGTCTTACAGATATTTTCGACACGCAGAATCGGTTTTTGGGGTGATGTCATATTTTTCCTTTAACCCGAATATGTCTGAGATATTCGGGTTATTGAGAATAGCCGGGTATACGTACCTTTGCTTCCAGTTTCAATAATGCCCGAACCCCGAGCCATGTCAGAAGAAAATAAAGGCATCCTGCCGTTATGTAAAGGGGCAGGTAGTGATACGTCCTTGAGGCAACAAAATGGCTACGCGCCATGATTTCAGAGGTTCCGAGAACAAATGCAAGGGCGGAATCCTTGAGGATAATAGAATACTCGTTGGACCAGCCGGGTATGGAAAACCTCAACGCCTGAGGCAAAATAATGCTGATGATGGCTTTGATATCGCTCATTCCCAATGCCCTGGCAGCTTGAAGCTGTCCTCTGGGCAACGAGAGAATTGCGCCTCTGAAAATTTGTGACTGATACGCTGCCGTTGTCATGCCCAGAACAAGGATAGATGCAGCAAACGCGCTTAGATTCAGTCCGACAAGGGCGAACAGTCCAAAGTAAAAAAGAAACAAAAGCACAAGGATCGGTACTCCCCTGAAAAACCAAACGTAAAGACCCACGAACCACCGGATGGCGCGATTGCCGTAAACCTGTCCAACGGCCATGTGAATTCCCATAACCAGACCGAGTCCCATGGCGCCGATAACAATGCCTGAGGTGGCCAGAGCACCTTTCAACAGGTAGGGGAGTGCTTCAAAAATAGCAATAAGTGCATCAAGCATTTTGGATAGAAACCTTCAAAAGAAGGAAGGCGCAGGTTAACTTAGTGTCCATCCATAAATGCTCTTTTTGCCCAATCTCTGCGCCTGCCCCGTGGAATGCGGAGTCTATTCCTCTGGGGTTATGCTCAAAAAATAATTCTCGGAATATTATACATATGCCTGCGGTTATTTTTTTCGCATGCCCCTCCGGGGCGTTGGCCCTACGGGCCGTAGGCTTGATATTGAACAAAAATCCTCATTTCTGAATGGACACTAACCGAACGCCTTCCCAGTGTTTCCTTTGTTCCCAGGCGGTGATTTGGACCGGTTATTTCCTGAGGTATTTTTTAACCAGTTCATTCCAATAAGGATCCGCCATGAGCATTTTCAGTCCTTTATTGAGCGTGTTCAGCAATTCGGTATCCTGCTTGCGAACTGCATAACCGAATTCTTCATCGTGCATGCCGAAGGTGCCGAGGATCTTGACGGGTTTTTTGCTTTCAGCATCCATTGCCGGTGCATCGTCCATTGCCGCAGCGGCGATGCGGCCGTTGACAACGTCTTCAACAGCCAAGGGTGCAGAGTCATAATAAACCAGTTCAAAATCCCAACCCTTTTTGGCGGCAGTGTCTTTAAGCCATTCCGCTTCGCTGGTTCCGCGCTGAACGCCCAGACGCTTTTTGCCTTTTAATACCTGGTCTACCGTCAGTTTGGAATCCTTTTTTGCCACAAAGACCTGCTTGATCGTCCAGTAGGGAATACTAAAGTTGACCATTTTTTGCCGTTCGGCCGTGATGCTCATACCAGAAGCGATAAAGTCAATCTTTTTTGCCACCAGATTGGGAATGATCCCATCCCAGTCCAGAGGCTGGTGCTTAACCGTAAACCCCATTTTTTTTGCAATCCAGTTCACCGAATCAATATCAAAGCCACCGGGATTTCCTGCTTTGTCCACATAAGCAAAGGGTGGAAAGTTGGCATCGATACCGTTGATAAATTCCTTGGCGAAAACATTACCGTTTAAAATCAAAAAAAATGCCAGAACAACTGCCATGAACCATGAATACTTTTTCATCATATTCCCAACCTCCTCATTTATTTTGTTAAAATTGAAAACCGAATGGGCTTTATCCTTAATTTAATACAAAACATCATGACTGACCAAACGAAAAACACCACTTTATCAGAATAAACAAACTTACGTTATTGATCAACGTTACAATCTTGCTCGATAACAGTTGATTCGCCGGGTGTCAAGATGTATCCATCCATGAATGGATGACTGCCTCAAGGTCTGTTATCGGAATTTGGTCCACAAAGGCATTTCCGATCTCATTGAGCAATACAAAATATATCCGGTCTCCTTTACGTTTTTTATCCTTTTTAAGGGCATCGAGCACTGATTTCTTTTCAGCCTGGATTCTGACAGGGAGTCCGATCTTCTGAAGCAGTGATTCAATCCTTTCGGCGTCTTTGGCCGAGAGATGGCCTCTTTTTACACAAAGCTGTGATGCGACGACCATGCCGACACTGACGGCTTCACCGTGAGGAACACCGGTGGTTTTTTCAAAAGCATGTCCGAAAGTGTGTCCAAAATTGAGTTTTCGGCGGGCGCCCTTTTCCAATTCATCCTGGTTGACAATGGCGGATTTGATGATGATGGAATCATAAACCATTTTTTCGATGACGTCTACATCGAGGGACAAAGCTTTTTGAGAATGTTTTTCAAGATACGCAAAAAGGCTCGCATCTTCAATGACCCCATGCTTGACGATTTCCGCCATGCCGTTCAGGATTTCTTTCTTTGGCAGCGTGTTCAAAAGATTCAGATCGCAGATCACAAACTCAGGCTGATTGAAAACCCCGATCATATTTTTATAGTCTTTGAAATTGACGCCGTTTTTGCCGCCCACACTGGCATCGACCTGTGATAGGAGGGTTGAAGAAACAAAACCGAACCTTACGCCCCGCAAAAAGGTTGAAGCAACAAAACCTGCAATATCGCAAACAATACCGCCGCCGATGCCGACAATGAATGTCGAGCGGTCAGCGCCCACAGCCACCAGTTTTTCATAGATATTCCGAACCGTATCGAGATTTTTTATTTTTTCACCAATGTCGATGGTAATGACGGGATGCGGCGGGAAGTCATTCTTATAAAATTGCTTTACATTTTTATCGGTGATGAACACGACATTTTCTGATGGAATATAATTCTGTAGGTTTTGGAGGGTTTCACCCACATGAATGAAGGAATCACCGGTGCTGCCGTGAATTTCAAAGGTTTTCATTTAAGACTCCTGTTTACGATCAATTAAAGTATGATCCTTTATTATCAAAATGCATGAAAAGGGCAATAATAAATCGATGCAGGGCAATTGCATTTGATTTAGGCGCAGCGAAGCGTTGTTCCTCTATTGGCATTCAAATGGGTTCCTCTGAGTCTATAAAAACAGTTCTTGACAGATATAAAATAATACAGTAAAAAACTAAAAATTATTTGATGGAGAAGTCGATTAATGAATAAACATTGCGTTTTTAAATTTGATAATGCCTTTGGGCGCTTCTTTTTTATCTTTAGAAGCGTCCATCCGGATCGTTAACGCTTCAGGTTAAACACCCCGGATGGACCGGAACCGGTCTGTCCGGGGTTTATTTTTTTAAAAGCCCCGGGAATTGATTCTCGGGGCTTTTTTTATGAACTCGCTCAAAGGAGGAATACAATGATTCTCGTGTTGGAAAAGGAGATCTCCCAAGACCAGAAGAACAATATCCGAAGTATACTGTTCAGTGAAGGGTATATTGTCCGTGAAATGTCCGAGGCCGGACAGAACATCATCGGGGCTGTCGGTAAAGGAGATAAAGAAACCGGTTTTTTTGAAGCGCTTCCCGGTGTCGCCAAGGTGGTGTCGATCTCGACATCTTTTAAACTGGTCAGCCGGCAACTGCATACCGAAGACACCCGGGTCCAGGTGGGTAATGTGGTTGTCGGGGGAGAGCGTATCACCATTGTCGCCGGACCCTGTGCTATCGAGAGCCGGGAACAGGCCCTGACCATTGCAAGGGAGGTCAAAAGATACGGCGCCGTTCTGTTTCGCGGCGGGGCGTTTAAGCCCAGGACGTCTCCATATTCGTTCCAGGGCCTTCAGGAAGAGGGGCTTAAGATTTTAGCCGAAGTCCGGGAGGTTACAGGTCTTGGTGTCGTGACGGAAATTACCTCCCCGGCCCAGGCGGACATGATGATGAAGTATATCGATGTCGTCCAGGTCGGGGCTCGGAATATGCAAAACTTCGAACTGCTAAAATGTGTGGGCCGTATTGGAAAACCGGTGGTTCTTAAAAGGGGACTGTCTTCTACCATTGAAGAATGGCTGATGTCGGCGGAATATATCCTTTCCGAGGGCAACGACAACGTCATCCTGTGCGAGCGGGGAATACGAACCTTTGAACCTTATACCCGCAATACGCTCGATCTTTCCGCCATTCCCGTACTCAAGACACTCACCCATCTGCCCGTGATCATCGATCCCAGTCATGCCACCGGCATACGGGAGAAAGTCAGCCCCATGGCACGGGCTGCCATTGCCGCCGGTGCAGACGGATTGATGATAGAAGTGCATCACGATCCGGACCATGCCCTTTCCGACGGAGCCCAGAGCCTTTATCCAAAACAGTTCGGCCAACTGACGCGCGACCTCTATGTGATTGCACCCGTTGTTGGAAAACAGGTGGATTTTGACTATCTGGATAAAGCCAAAGCCGTTGATTATTTAAGTCGGAACAACGGTTCG
Source organism: Desulfobacterales bacterium (assembly GCA_050123915.1). Classification (GTDB taxonomy): domain Bacteria; phylum Desulfobacterota; class Desulfobacteria; order Desulfobacterales; family UBA11574; genus UBA11574. The sequence continues at coordinate 7,467 of JASFGF010000095.1, forward strand.
GGAATTCAAAGGGCGGCCTTTTTAGGAGAAATGGGAACATTTAGTCATAAGGCCTGTACCCAGTATTTTGAGACTCAGGTGGCCGGTGTGCCTGCACCGTCATTTAAAGCGATTTTTGAGGCGGTAAAGACCGGGGAGGTCGATTTTGGTGTGGTACCGGTGGAGAATTCCCTTTCAGGGAGCATTCATGAAAACTTCGACTTTTTGCTGGAATACGATCTGAAAATTATCGGTGAAATTAAGCTTCGCATCATCCACCATCTGATTGGTCATCCAGGGACCACGCTCGACGGCATCAAACGGGTCCTTTCTCCCCCTTTGATTTTTCAACAGTGCCGCCAGTTTCTCGATCAGCATCCTGACTGGGAACTGATTCCGGTGAAAGACACTGCCGCTGCGGTAAAAGAAATCAGTACAGCCAAGAATCCGGGCGATGTCGCTATTGCAAGCAAAGAGGCTGCGGATATTCACGGGATGGCGGTCATTGAGGAAGGGATTGAGACCAACCCCCGAAATTTCACACGGTTTGTCATTATCGGGGTTCATCCATTGGATAAAGGACCGCGTCGCAAATCGTCTCTTATTTTTTCCACCGGGAATCAGCCGGGCGCACTTTACGAGGTTTTGAAAATATTTGCCGAAAACAGCATCAACATGGTGAAACTGGAGTCGCGTCCCATTCATGGAAAGCCTTGGGAGTACATGTTTTATCTCGATATCGAGACGGATTCCGAATCGGAAACGTTTAAACCGGTGCTTGATCTGTTGAACGAAAAAACCGACTATCTTAAAATTTTGGGAAGTTATTGAAATTGGATCATCTCCCAAAAAGCTGGTCGATTGATAAGGGGTCAAGAGGTCGAGGATTCAAGGCCCGCCCTGTCGCGACGCTGTGGTTACTTAAAGTATGGGCTAAGCTTCATAAAAATGACAGCTTATTGACAATATAGTAAGGGTAATGTGTCTGGGCCAGGGGTTCGAGTTAAAAGCTTTAAATACAAATAAATTTGGAGAAGAACCTTAAAACTAGATGGGTCGTAAACCGAAATGGGAATATAATTTTTGAATCCGATGTTGACAAGATAATGCCCGATGGTTAGAATTCTTTAAAAATTTAATCATACTTGAAGCTCCATTGAGATAGATTTGT
>JASFGF010000096.1:0-8585 GCA_050123915.1 Desulfobacterales bacterium
AATTTCACAGATTAAGGCAGAGATTGCGGAAAAGGGCAATTTCTGGATGGAAACTAATCCTCGGCGATGGCAAACGCGCCCTTATATCCGTTTTGGACCATGATGCGTTCAATCCTGTTTGCCTGGGCCAGGTTTGTATACTTGCCAACCTTTACCCGATAAAAGGTATTTTTTCCATTGAAATAGGATGTAATGTAAACATTTTCATAGGTTCGAGCAAGTTCTCTTCTGAGTCTTTCAGCGTTTTCCATTTCACCGAAAGCTCCGATTTGAACCGTAAAATTACCTTCATACAAATCTGTTGCCGGATACGACCCTGTGTTACTTTTCGGCATGTCTGATTGAATAGGTCTGGCAAGTGCATCGATTTTGACATATGCTGTACCCGGTCCGACCATACCGAGCTTTTTTGCCGCCGCATAAGAAAGATCGATGATCCTACCTCTGGCAAAAGGTCCACGGTCATTAATTCTAACTTGAATCGCTTTATTGTTTTCTACATTTTTCACACTGACAACCGTGTCAAAAGGAAGGGTTTTGTGTGCAGCCGTCATGGCATACATATTGTAAATTTCACCGTTGGCTGTCTTTTTCCCATGGAATTTTGTTCCGTACCAGGATGCTTTTCCCCACTGACTGAAGCGCTGTGCATGCGGCAGCGGTTGATACCAGATTCTCCCGACTTTATAGGGTTTGGGGTGGCCGGGAGGTGTTGGGGGAGGAGACTCTACTGTCGAACATCCACATAAAAGGAGAGCTGAAATACTGCAAAGAATAAAACATCTGCAAACTATTCGCCAATGTCGTTTTAAGAAATGAATGGCCATTACTTCTTTTCAAATGCGATTTTTAAAACTTCCTGCATCCGTTCCACAGGTTTAAAATCGATTTTCTTTTGAATCTCTTCGGATACGTCGTACAGATCTTTTTCGTTCATCTTCGGGATAATGATTGTTTTTATTCCCGCGCGATGAGCAGCCAGAACCTTTTCCTTTAGGCCGCCAATCGGCAGGACCTGGCCTCTCAATGTTATTTCTCCGGTCATAGCAAGATCTTTTCTAATGGTCTTATTGGTCAGAAGCGATGCCAGGGCGGTCAGCATGGTAACCCCCGCGGATGGACCGTCTTTAGGGATAGCACCTGCTGGAACGTGAATATGTATATCGTGTTTTTCGAAATAATCCTCAGGAACGCCCATTGAAGCGGCATTGGACCGAATAAAACTCAATGCCGCGGTTGCGGATTCTTTCATGACATCTCCAAGCTGGCCGGTCAAGGTCAGACCCTTGTTCCCCCTCATGGCGGTGGCTTCTACAAAAAGGAGTTCTCCTCCTGTTTGTGTCCAGGCCAATCCTGTGGCTACGCCGGGAATTGCCGTTCTGGCTTTAACTTCATGGGTCAATCTTACAGGACCCAGATACTCGGAGATATTTTCAACTTTTATGGTAACTGACTTTATTTTTTCCTCAGCGATACCGGCTGCAACACCACGGCAAATATTTGCGATTTCCCGTTCGAGATTTCTCAATCCGGCCTCCCGGGTATATCCGGAAATAATATGTTTGATAGCGCCCTTTGTAAACCTTATTTGACCGGCTTTGAGTCCGTGGGCGTCTCGTTGGCGAGGAATAAGGTAACGAACGGCAATTTTTACTTTTTCTTCAAGGGTATATCCTAACAGTTTCAATACCTCCATGCGATCCTGCAACGCAGGAGGAATGGTATCAAGTATATTGGCGGTGGTGATAAACATGACCTTTGACAGATCAAAAGGTACGTCCAGATAATGATCGGAAAAGGAAAAGTTTTGTTCCGGATCGAGAACTTCCAGCAAAGCAGACGACGGATCTCCTCGAAAATCACTTCCCACCTTGTCGATCTCATCCAGCATAAACACCGGATTGTTTGACTCGGATCGTCTAATCCCTTGAATGATTCGGCCGGGAAGCGCCCCGATATAGGTTCGCCGATGCCCTCTTATTTCAGCTTCATCCCGTACGCCGCCCAGCGAAATTCGGAAAAATTTTCGTCCCAAGGCATTGGCGATGGAACGGCCTAGAGATGTTTTCCCGGTACCCGGAGGACCGACAAAGCACAGGATGGGTCCTTTTGACTCCGGTTTTAACTTTCGCACTGCAAGATATTCTATAATTCGCTGTTTGGCCTTATCAAGTCCGAAGTGGTCTTGGTCTAAAATCTTTCTCGCCTTTTTTATGTCCATGTTGTCTTCTGTGCTGTCATGCCAGGGAAGTGTCGTCAGCCAGTCCAGATATGTGGAAGCTACCGTATATTCAGCTGAAGAGGGATGCATTCTAGAAAGACGATTCAGTTCCCGTTCAGCTTCCTTGCGGGCTTCTTCAGGAAGATTTTTTTCCTCGATTTTTGCTTTGTAGTCTTCAACTTCAACAGCGGCTTCATCTTTTTCACCCAATTCTTCTTTAATGGCTTTGAGTTGCTCGCGTAGAAAGTATTCCCGCTGCCGTTTATCCATATCCCCTTTAACCTGGGACTGAATTTTGCTGCCCAGTTCTAATATTTCCAATTGATAGTTTAGAAGCCGTGTGACTTCTTTCAACCGTTTCTTTATATCGTAAATCTCAAGAACCCGCTGCTTTTCCTCAAGGCTGGTATTGATAGTGGAGGAAATCATATCGGCCAATATGCCGGGCTCCTGTATCGATTTGGCCATTGCCACGATTTCCTGGGGCAAACCCGGAGAAAGCTCGGCAATCCTTGAAAACTGACCGATCATGTTGGACATCAAAGCGTCTATCTCTTTGTCCTTTGTTTCAATGTCTTTAATATGTTTGACACTGGCTTTGAGATACGGTTTTTCCTGTACAAATTTTTTAACTTCAAATCTACCCAAACCCTGGGCCAGCAATTGCAGTTTGTTATCTTCCGTTTTCGCCATTTTAAGAATCAACGCAACAGTTCCCACGGTATTGAGGTTATCCCGCGGGTTCATATTTTCCTCTCCCGGCTTTTTCGCAACAACAAGTCCTATGAGTCGATCCTTGGACATGGCTTCATCCACCAGTTGAATCGATTCCGGCTGCATAACAACAAGGGGCAAAACCATTTTTGGAAAAAGAGCGGCGTCAAACAAGGGCAGGATCGGAAGAATTTCCGGAATTTTTTCCGCGCTGATTTCAGGTGATTTGTGCTGTTCTGTCATGAGAACCTCCAACGAGTCTATGTCGAGTTCGATCCGGCATTCAAGAATCAAAGTCAAGAATTAAGGCCAGAATTAATGTCATTTTTCCAGACGTTGCTCCAAATAAACCATTCAACAGCTATTCTTCTGAAATTGGGACTTTGAATGTTTTGTTCAGTTCGAGCTTTGCAAGCCGAACCTGGAGAAAACCGTTCGCGTATGACGCTGATACAACTTCAGGGTCAATGGGCGAAGGAAGATAGAGAACCCGCTCAAATTTACCGTACTGTATTTCCGCCAGTCTGTATTTGGCGTTATCTATTCGAGGAAATTGGATGCGGTTTCCTTTTACCCTTACCGCCTTGCTGCTGATTTCAAGTTCCAGGTCCTCTTTGTTTACCCCGGCAATCTCACCCATAATAATTATTTCTTCAGGGGTTTCATACATGTCCATTTGAGGCTTCCATTTTTGCTCAGCAATTGAAAACATTGGGTTTATCGTTCTGAACAGATCCTCAACCGTTTTTTCAAACGTGGAACCAAGTTGATCGAAATCTTTGGTGAATCTTATTTTGATATAGTCCATTTTAAAGCTCCTACCTAATTGTTAAAGCTTACAATTACCCAAACCGAGCGTTTCAAATAGTGACAGGGCTATAAAAAATTTTGGCTGTGTTTAACCTAAATTTAAACATTTAACATTTCAGTCAACGTTTGTAAAGGAAAGTTGTATTGACGTAAACGGCAACATAAAAATTGTGTATTAAGAACCTAAATTGAACAATTGTGGAGGCTTATCCGCCTCTGTCGAAGTTGCCGGTCGCAAGATCTCGCATCGGCGGGTAGACGCAAGTTTAGCGAAGCGAAATCCTTCTATCGAGGGCATTAGACAGCAACAGGGTGTCTGTCTGGGAATGGTAGGATGCCTATCCAGAAAATGGCATTTCTTTTAATATTAAAATATTTAGACTGGATTCAAGACTTCATATTATCAGCAATCGGTAACTTGCGTTTATTTGCGTTATATTTGAGATAGTACAAGATATAGTAATGAAAAAAACGGACGATACATACAAACCACATTTCTTACGTTTAAGATTTCTATGTTAAATCTTGACGTTTCTTCACGCTTTATTGTTGGGCCATTCTAACTTCGAAACATCACTGTTACCGGATCTATTGCCGAAGGTACTGTATTATTGTTTTGCCTATGACTGTGTTGTCTTTAATTCCTGAAAACACCAAACTCCCCGGCCCGTATGCGAAAATTGGTACCATAGCAGCTGTATGTTCCTTGGTTGTGAAGCCTGAATTACTGATCCTTTTCTCTTCAACAGATCCATCGTGTATGGCAAATCCGCCTGTCTCATGGTCTGCTGTCGCCAGAACAAGTGTTTCCGAATCACTTCTTGCAAATTCCAGAGCTACGCCAACAGCGTTATCGAAATCTATCGTTTCAGCTAAAAGAAATTCTTGTTTATTTTTATGCGCTGCCCAATCGATTTGCGATCCCTCAACCATGAGAAAAAAACCGGCTTTATTCCTGGAGAGTATTTCTATAGCTTTCCTTGTTAATTCATGAAGTTGTGGTTTTCGATATTTGGCTTGTGGTGGATGTTTGGCCGCAAAAAATCCCGCAACTGAATCAATTACACCAAGTTGCTGAAATTCTTCGACAGAGTGTATAACCTTCATTCGTTTCTTCAAAATAGCTATAAGATCCTTTTCATCAGCCCTTCTGCTTTCCTTCACAGATTTGGGCACAAAGTAAGACCATCCTCCCCCAAAGAGAACATCGATATCGCTTTTTGCTATATGTTCAGCTATCAGATCTTTCTGGGTTCTACGTTCTACATGAGCCACAAAAGCTGCTGGAGTAGCATGCGTTAGAGAACAAGTTGTAACAAGACCGGTACTTTTACCATTCTCCTCAGCATATTCTATCACGGTTTTCAAAGGTTCTTTGTTGGACGACACTGAAATGGCACCGTTGCATGTCTTATAACCTGTTGCCATAGCTGTTCCGGCCGCTGCCGAATCCGTGACAAATGCATCCTGGGAGTAAGTTGTTAGCAATCCTAAATATCTGAAACTTTCAAGATTCAAAACACCCTTGACTATTTTGCCGGCGGTTATGTGAGATACTCCCATTCCATCTCCAATCAGAAGAATAATGCTTTTTGGATATACAGGACTTCTTTTTTCAAATTTATCATTTGGTAGTGTTGCACAGGACGAAATCGACCAAATCAAAAAAACGATTATAAAGCTAAAATATTTTCTCATCATAAACCTTCTGTCCGACATTTCATTTTAACTACCCGGATTTTTTCCTTATAACCTTCTTATGTATCCGGTCGAACAACATCCCTAAAAAGGAGGTTATCATATCAGTTGCAAATGATAACAAATTCTTCGTCCGGTCGTTTTATTTTCTTCATGGCAATATGAATTTTGCCGTAGCAGTGTGATCCGGATTCTCACATTTTTCTCGTTCCAATATGAGGTAATGCCAATCAATAACTTTCATAGGATCCAACAACGTCAACGTATTTGGATCGCCTATGTTTTCCCAATCCAGTCTGTCATATGAGATTTCTTTGGATGTCCATCCGAGTGAGATGTGTAAATGGGGAAAGATGTTTGTTTTGGACCTGTTCGTTTCAGCCAAGGTTGCAATAACATCCCCCTGCTTGACGATGTTTCCGACGTGAAGATTACTTTCCGGGGTTGTATGACCGTAAATCGTACATAACCTGTTGTTATCACGGTCTGAAAACAAATGTTCTATGACCACCGATTTTCCAAGAAAATCATCGATAATCCTAACAACGATGCCGTCATACATTACGGGAATCTTTGCCTTTTCACCAAGGCTACGAATCGTGTTCTCCCGGTCATTGTAGAAACATAAATCCAATCCTTCATGGGGCTTATCACGCTTACTCTGATCTCCCCACCATTTGTCTGTTGAGTTAAACAGCATCCCGGGACAAAAGATCCACCCTTTAAAACCGCCTTTGCCGAAAGCATTCTTTTGGACCAAAAATTCAGTAAATCGAGTGTTTCTTAAAGACGGTGTTCTTGTTAAGTCCACGTTATCGACATCAATTCCTTTGACCATATTCCCATTGTACGACCCACACATACTATTTCACTCACATATATCACAAATCAATGATCAAAGAGAACAATGCATACACTTATTTACGGTCCCTATTTTCCCGCGATTTTTCATTGCCCCCGGACCATGATATCTATTCTATTGCTCTCATGTGGGCTTCTTTTGAAAATCCATGTATTCGCTTCCCGTTAATAATAGCAATTTGGCACCAATTTGTCTCTTGATGCTTGATTATCACTACAGAAGTATAACAAACCGTGCCATAGTTGACGGACAAAAAACAACTTCGGTTATTTTTTCAGTTCATCCCTAATCGCTATTCCAATTTTTTCTAAAGTATACGGCTTTTTGATATATTGGCCGGCACCTAATTCTTGAGCAGCCTTTACATCGCCAGTTTCAGAAAACCCGCTGGCTATAACGGCTTTTTGGTTAGGATGTAAATTAATGATCCTCTGGTAGGTTTCCCGGCCATTAATACCAGGGTCCATTATCATATCTAACACGATCAAATCTGCTGAATTGTTTTTCATATACGCCACTGCTTCTTCGCCGCTTGAAACTGTCGTGACGGAATAACCCAGTTTTTTTAGCATGCCGGTTGCTATTATCCTCTGTTCTTCTACATCATCTACAACCAGAACAGACTCTCCCTTGCCCATATATTCTTTAATGGGCAACGATGATTTATCTTTGGTTCTCTTTTTTCTTGTTACAGAAAAATAGAGTGTGAATGATGTACCTTCCCCTTCTTTGCTTTGTACATCAATATATCCATTATGATCTTTTACCGTACCCCAGACAACAGCCATGCCCAACCCGGTGCCGCTTCTTCCCATCACCTTTTTCGTATAAAAAGGCTCGAATATTCTTGCCAAATCCTCCTCAGACATGCCGACTCCTGAATCAACGACACTCAAAACAACATAATCCCCTTCCTTCACATCCTCGTAGCCCCTTACAGGCTTGTCAAGATACTGGTTTGATGTGGATATGGTTATTGTTCCATCGTCAGGTATCGCCTCTGCAGCATTGGAGATCAAGTTCATAATGGTTTTGGACAAGTGAACCGGCGATCCCAGGATGTTTAGAAGATCCGGGGTAAGGTTAATCTCAAACTCTGTACCGGGATGGAATGATTTCAGCTTCTCATGCTCAGGGCTCTTAAGATAGTCGTTTACAATATCATTTAAGTTCACCACTTCTGTTACAGCAACACCTCTTCTTGCCAAAGTTAACAGATCCTGCACGATAATCGTGGCTTTCTGACCTGAATCTTTTATTGTTAAGAGAGGTTCTCGCAAAGGGCTGTCTTTAGGGATATCCATTAAAAGCAATTCCGGATAGCTTACAAGCCCGGAGAGAATATTGTTCAGATCGTGAGCCACTCCACCGGCCAAGGTGCCCACAGCCTCCATTCTTTGAGATTGCATGAGTCTTTTTTTCAGTCTCTTCTCTTCTGTAATATCCGCAGCAATGCCTTCAATGTACCCTTTCTCAGGATAGATTCGACCGGAATACCTGAACCAGGCTGCCGATCCGTCTTTGCGGAACAGGCGGGCCTCAAAGTTTCTAAACTCTCCGTGTTCTTGAAGAATCGCCAACAGCTTTTCCCGTGTACCGGGATCCACATAGTGGGCAGAAGTCTTGTATTCGGCATCAAGGATATCCGCCCTGTCCTTATAACCAAACATCCTGGCAAGCGCATCGTTCGCCTCAACAAATTTTCCGTCACTGATTCTCGTTCGGTAGAGTCCCACTTGAGCATTGTTGAACAGGTTCCGGTATTTCTCTTCGCTCTCTCGCAGCGCCTCCTCTGCATCCTTGCGATAGTTAATCTCTCTTATTAATTCTTCATTTTTGATTAATAGTTCTTTAGTTTTTGATTTTACCTGCACCCTCAATATCAAACTCACCGTAAAAAATAACGCAAGAAGAACCACGAAGCTGCTGATTATCCACTTAAAGTATTTTCCAAACGTTGATTTTTCTCCAATACCGAGCCATTTAGCCAACGCCTCATAGTAAATAGACTGCTGATTATCTTTTAGTTCTCTGAGATAACTATCCAGTGTATGCAAAATTTCTTGGTTTTTTCCTTTTGGGGCAGCCCAGTATAGTCTTTGGGGACTTAAAAAGATCGAACTTTTAAAAATATCATAATCTCTTTCACGTTGCAGGCCGTAAATCTGGCTAACCAACCCTGCTTCACATCGACCTATTTCAACCAGTTCTAAAACATCTTCATATTCAAAGGCTTCAATAAACCTGCATTTTATTCCGGATTGATCGACTAATTTCCTT
>JASFGF010000097.1:0-8565 GCA_050123915.1 Desulfobacterales bacterium
CACTTATGGATGGACCCTATTTAAATTAAGTTTCTTACCACAATATTAATAGTTTCTAAAAAGTCAGAATTGAGACGGCAAAGTAAAAAATTCAAGTTCCTCCCTATAATACCAGCGGGATAAAAAGGCGTCGCGAATTTTGTGAAATGAGGCGCAACGCAAAAATTGGACTTTTTACGAAGCCGTCAAGATTGAAAAGGTGATCTAATGAAAAAAATTCTTGCCATTATCGGTTCGCCGCGAAAACTTGGAAATTGCGAAATCATGGCCAAGGAAATCAGCAATCAACTGCCCATTCCCCATGAGTTGAATCTGTTACGGCTTCAGGATTTTAATATTCTTCCCTGCCGGGGCTGTTACCATTGCCTCTTCAAAACCGAACACTGTATTCTGGAAGATGATTTAAATACAATAGTTCAGGCCATGTTGGATGCCGATGCATACATCGTGTCAGCGCCAACCTATTTTCTGGGCGTCAACGCATCCCTTAAAACATTTCTCGATAGAGGAATTTCCTTTTACCCGCATATTGAAAATCTGTGGAACAAACCGGCTGTCGGTGTGGCCATAGCCGGTATTGAAGGAAAGGAAGGATACAGCCGGTTGGTCATTCAAAGTTTTCTAAAGATGATTTTTGCAAATGATAAACACACCCAGGTGGTTTATGGTGCTTTACCTGGAGAGATTTTTTTGAACAAAGAGAACAAACAGTCAGCCGGTGAACTGGCATCAGCACTTTTTGGACCCAGGGTTGAAGAAAAAGGCCCTTGCTGTCCTCAGTGTGGAGGAGATACGTTCCGGTTTTTAGATAACAACCGCGTACGATGCATGCTGTGCAGTAATTCCGGAATCGTAACCACATCATCCGGGTCCACGAGGTTTAAAATCCCTGAAAGCCGGCACGACTTTTTTTCCAGCAAAGAGGATGCACTCAAACATAAAAAATGGTTGCTCGGCATGAAATCCCGGTTTATCGAGCACAAAAAAGCCCTCAAAGAAATTACCCTTCCCTATTTAAAGCAGGGGACATGGATCAAACCGCAAAAAGAGAAAAGAGAAATTAGGAAATAGGAATTAGAAGTTAAGAAGGTTAGCAAATCAAAAGTTTACCCGCCATTCCGCAGGAATCCGGAATCCTTCGGATCGGCAGCGCTAAGGGCGACCAGGGGTCGGAGGTTCTAAAAAATTTCAACGAACCTTCCTTCCCGCCTTAACCTTCCTTCTTAATTTCTGATACTTTCACCTTCTTCGTCCTTCCCTCTTCCCTCTTTCTTCTTTCCTCTTTTCAGTCTTAAAAGCTTTAATCACTTGGATATTTTCTCGGCCAATTCTAAGAAAGCCCGCGACACTTGGGCGTCCGCATATTTTTCCTGAAGAGAAATGCCGTTGTCGCCACAAGACACAACGTTCGGATCAAAAGGAATTTTACCTAAAAACGGTATACCCGCAGTGCCTGCGGTTTTTTCCCCACCGCCCGATCCAAATAAATCCACCGCTTTATTACAGTGAGGACAGGTAAAACCGCTCATGTTCTCGATAAGACCCAAAATATCCATCTTAACCGTCCTGCAAAAACTGATGGATTTTCGGACGTCCGCCAGAGAAACCTCCTGAGGTGTCGTAACGATGATAGCTTTGGCGTCACGAATGGTCTGAGCAACGGTCAGCGGTTCATCGCCGGTTCCCGGAGGAGAATCGATAATCAAAAAGTCAAGTTCGCCCCATTCCACCTCACCGATAAACTGGCGTATGGCAGAATATTTAAGCGGACCCCGCCATATGATCGCATCATCTTTGCTGGCGATCAGAGATTCGATGGATACTACTTTCAAGTTCTCTGAATATTGCATGGGGTTTAGTTTGTTATTTTTGCTTAAATCCAGCATTCCCTTTAAACCGAGCATTCTCGGCACGTCGGGACCATGCAAGTCAACATCCATGAGCCCGACCTTAAACCCTTTGTTGGCAAGTGCCATTGACAGATTTACGGAAGTGCTGGTCTTGCCCACACCGCCCTTCCCGCTCAGGACAATATATTTGTTTTTTATTTTTTTTAAAGAGCTGTCAACATCAGCATCCTGTTTTGTCTTCGTCTTTTGTTGCTTTTGGGCATCTTCAACATTTTTATGAATGTGTACCATAATTCTTTATCCCCCATTAACCCCTGCATCGGAAAAAATTCTCATCATTGCAATTCGGGCAGTTTTCAGGTCTGCCCGTGCCCCACGACTCGACCCATCTGTGGCTGCAATTACGACACATGAATGTCCGCACTTCATCGACCATATTGTAATTTCCACCTTCGACATTGATGGCCTTCCCGTGAATTAGGGCATCTGCAACGACTTTTCTGGCCTGCTGAACAATCCGACCGAAAGTTGCTCTAGAGACATTCATGTGGCGACCGGCCTCTTCATGGGACATACCGAGAAAATCGGCAAGTCGTATGGCCTCGCGTTCGTCCACCGTTAGGCGCACCTCGGAAAGATCGCGCATGGGAATGCCCCTTGGCTTGAAATAACTGATGGCCGGATTGAAAGCTACCCTGCGATGTTTTTTGGGACGTGCCATAATAAACCTTTATGAGTATATACTCGGATGAAGATTAAGTATTTACATTGATGTTGTCAAGCTTTTAGTTTTCATCTATTTGACAAAAAGCATGTTCATGTTATTCTTGTCGAAAGCTACGAACATATAGTCACTCAAGTCGCACCCGTATATGGTTAAAAAGCCGTTAATATCACAAGATGTGCTTCCCTGTGAACACTCACCAATTAAGAATGCGAAACTTGTGTAACATATTTCATTTTTTTAAGGAAAAGAAACATGATCGAGCTAAAAAAAATAGAGGACATAGAAGATTTTAAAAAAATACCCGGGATACAGAAGAGTGCCTGGGGATTTTTAGATCTCGACATTGAACCCCATCATTTGATGACCCGAGTCCAGAAATATGGGGGTCTTGTTCAAGGACTTTATTTCAATGGCAAATTGGCGGGTTTTACTTACGCACTCATCGGCAAGTGGAAAGGAGAACACTTTATCTATTCTCACATGACCGGGGTTCATCAAAAGTATCAGACAAAAGGATTCGGTTTTTTGCTCAAAAAAGCCCAGAGAGAAGACGTTTTAAAAATGGGATATGAGATCATTCGCTGGAATTTTGATCCCCTTGAATCCATGAACGCTTATTTCAATATCCACAGACTCGGCATCATCAGCGTTGAATATGAGCGAGATATATATGGAACCGGGGAAAGCGGCCTTCACAAAGGGCTCCCCACAGACAGGCTGATCGCAACCTGGAACCTGAATTCAGATCGGGTCATTCACAAGATGGAACAAAAAGAACCTGCGATGATAGAGAATCCCCCTGATAAAAACCTGGAAAATTTTACTCAAAAAACAGCCTACATCGAAATCCCCCGAAATATAAGGTCATTGAAAGAAACGAATATGAACGAAGCGCTTCAATGGAGAATGAAAACTCGCCGTCTTTTTGAATCAGCCTTTCAAAAAGATTATGTAGTTACAGATATCGTGTTTTCCGAGGATAAAAAGAGAATTTTTTATAAGTTATACCATCGCTTCGCGATTCTATAAAACGTCCGTCTTCGGTGAACTAAAAAAAAGGAAAATATTTTTGCCCTTTGAAACAAGTCGATCTCAAAAGAGCTTCAGTTATGATTAGATTTTGGCTGGAAGCTGTCTGAGTGGATTAGGAATCGTTTTGAAAGAACCATAATCGATTTAACGTTATGGATGAAACCGCTTTTTAAAGGCAAAGACCTTTATTAATAGCCCGGGCAGGTTCTTTCATTACGAGACCTTATCCACGAGTTCTTTCAGCAAAAATTTAATCATAACTGAAGCGGTAATGCTATCAAAAACAGGAAAAAAGATACGTGAAAAGAATAAAAAGAATTGATTCCGTGGAAATGTTTATTGTCAGGTTGCCGCTTGTCTCTTCCTTTGAGACAAGCTTTTCTGTACAGACGAACAGAGAGGCTTTGCTGTTGAAAATTGTGTCTGATGATGTCTGCGGATGGGGAGAGTGTGTAACGTCTCCTGACCCATACTACTGCTATGAAACCAATGCAACAGCGTCTCATATTATACAAAACTTTTTAATCCCTATTTTAACGGCCATGAACGATTTTACCATTGAAGCGGTTCTCCAAAATTTTGAGCAAATTAGAGGACATCAAATGGCCAAGGCAGCTGTTGAAAACGCCCTTTGTGATATGATGGCCCAAAAATATAACATTCCCCTTTTTGAACTCATGGGCGGTACACCCAAAAATATCATGTCGGGAATCAGTATCGGAATCCAAAAAAGTATAGACGACCTCCTTGAATCTATTCAAAAAGCATGTGATAAAAAATACCACCGAATCAAAATAAAAATAAAAAAAGGCAACGATATTGAGACCGTAAACATGGTTCGAAGAGCGTTTCCGAGTATTAAACTCATGGTCGATGCCAACAGCGATTACACGCTCGAAGATATGCATATTTTAAAGCGACTTGACGAATTTAACCTCATGATGATCGAACAACCCTTGAATTATAATGACATTTATTTTCACGCATTGCTTCAGAAACAGCTTGAAACGCCCATCTGCCTTGATGAATCCATCAAAAACCTAAATGACGCAAAAACTGCCGTTGAACTCGGAAGCTGTAAAATAATCAATATCAAACAGGGGCGTGTGGGTGGAATGATAAAGGCAAAGGAAATTCAAGCGTATTGCCTGGACAACACCATTAAAACATGGTCAGGCGGCATGCTTGAAACCGGAATCGGCCGGGCATTTAACCTTCATCTTCAGACGCTTCCGGGTTTTGTTCTTCCAGGTGACACCTCCGAAACTTCACGATACTTTGCCGAAGATATCGTGGACAAACCTGTAATCCTGCAAGCCGATGGTTCCATAGAAATTCCCAAAGGAGCAGGAATCGGTGTGAATGTAATTCCTGAAAAAATCGACAGACTCAAAATATTTTATGAAAAACTTGTGTGACGAAAAGATGTTAGAGGCTATCTCAAAATAATCTTTTGGCCCAACCCGCCAGTCGAAGATGCCGCTGGCGGTGAGGCGGACAAGCCTCGGCGTTGAAGCCTCGTTTTAAGTCCTCGACATACTTGAGTATGCGTGTCGAAGATCCCGTCAACAGGCGGGACGGGTTAAAACTCGGCTCCGCCTTTTTATCCCGCTGGCTTTTAGCGGGGGATCTTGAACCAAAATCTTTATTTTGAGATAGCTTCTAATAAAATGGGAATTTAAATGAAATATAGCTTTCACCATAATCTCTTATTAATGACTTTCATTTTAATGTTGTTAACGGGATGTGCCACCTTTAATGCTCAAAAGGTTGGTCCTACAACCATAATGAAAGCCCAGGAAGAAATCTTTGAAGAACAACTGCTCGATGTCGGTATCCTGGTTTTTGAATCTGAAAAAATGACACAGGAACAAGCCCAAAAAAAACATACCAGTCAGGAAATAAGAAAAGCAGAACAACATTTCATGCCCTATCATTTGAAAAACACCTTACAGCAAAGCAGCTATTGGGGGGCTGTACGTGTCCTCCCCGATGAAACGGAAAGTATCGACGTTTTGGTCAAAGGTAAAATTCTTGAATCCAACGGAGAGCACTTGATACTTCAAATCGACGTGATGGATGCGACCCGGAAAAAGTGGTTCAGCAAAAAATATAAATCCGAAGCATCCCTGGCATTTTATTCGGGAAATCGAGCCGGAGAAAAAGATGCGTATCAGGATCTGTATAATGTTATCTCCAATGATATGGCCAATTTTTTCAAAAAATTGGCCCCTGAAGAGATCAAGAACATCCGTACGGTCTCGAAATTAAAATTTGCACAAGATTTTGCGCCGACCGTCTACGATGGATATCTGACAGAAGATGAAAAAGATCTCATCGCCGTCAATCGCCTGCCTGCCGATGGGGACACCATTATGACCCGTCTCCTAAAGATACGGGAACGGGAATACATGTACGTGGACACCTTGAATGAATATTATCAAGAATATTATGCAAACATGTGGTCTTCCTATGAGAACTGGCGCAAGCTCAACTTCGAAGAAATTAAAGCCATCAGGAAGATTGAAAGTAACGCCTTAAAGCAAAAGTTGTTAGGTGCTCTGCTGGTGGCAGGTGCCATTGCCCTGAATGCAGGAGAAGTCAAAAACACCGGCGCACTCCAGGTGGGTATGATTTTAATCGGCGGCCAGGTGATCGTCAACGGGTTTAATGTTACCAAAGAAGCTGAAATCCACTCGGCAGCCATCAAGGAGCTGAGCGAATCGTTTGGCAGCGAGATGAAACCCATTGTTATGGAATTCGAAGGCAAGCAGTATGAGCTGACCGGATCGGCCCAAGAACAATTCAAGCACTGGCGTGAATTACTGCGACAGATATATATCACAGAAACCGGCTTTGATTCGGATATCTTACCGGAAGATAAAGAAAAAACCACATCCGAAGACTCGGAATAACATCGAGCATCAGATTCAATTATGCCATCCGACACACCCACTCAAACTGATCACGATAAAGAGGCTTCAGATTTAGGCGTGGAAATCATCACGCCCCTTGAGGTGCGCAAAAAAAGCGATTCGCCCGACCCAAAGCGTTCTTTTCGAATATCCGCCATCACTGTTATATTGGTATTCATCATTCTTGCTTCAATGGTGACAGGCGGCCTTTATCTCATTCGCCATTTATCGAAACATCCAATGCGTCCGGCTAAAGACATGGCTCAACCAGAACCATCGAAAACCGGAATTTTAAAAAAACAGGCGCAAACCGACACCATATCAGAACCGGGTTTCGTTCCTTCAGCGCAACAACCGGTAACCCAATCAGCGCAAACCATCGACACTGCCAAACTTGAACTGGAAAAAGAAACAGCAGAAAAAGAATTGGCCACGTTATTAAAACTTAAAAACGAAATCGATGATAAAGATGGCTCCTTTTGGGGTGGTGAAGAATATAACGCCATGACAGCCCTCAGTCAAGAAGGAGACCGGCTGCTTATGGATCGTTCCTTTGCGGCGGCTGCTGAAAAATATGCGCAAGCCGCCGATAAGGCAAAAACGCTGCTCGATAACACCGGGACGGTGTTTCAAAAACTGACAGAGGAAGGCCAGAAGGCTCTAGAAAACGGTGACAGTGTCATTGCCCAACAAAAATTGTCTCTGGCGTTAAAGATTCAACCCTCCGATGAATCCGCGCAACGAAATTTGGAACGGGCTGAAACGCTTGATGAAGTAAACCGTCTGATAACCTCGGGGAAAAACCATGAAGAACATCATCGGTTTGCTTTTGCACATGCCGATTTTCAGAGGGCACTGGAATTGGACCCTGAATCCAGGAAAGCCCGAAACAGCCTAAACCGCGTGAAAGAAAAAATTGTCAGCGAACAGTTCAAAAAACTCATGTCAGATGGGCTGACGGCATATCACAATGGCCAATATCAACTGGCCAGAACAACCCTTTTAAAGGCAAAATCGTTCCGGCCTGACTCACGTGAAGTAAACAGCGCTTTATTGCAAGTTGACGAGGCCATCCGGTTGAATAAAATTGATAAACTGCGTCAAAAAGCAATGTCTGCAGAACAGGCTGAAAATTGGGAACAGGCTCTTACATCTTATCTGACAGTTCTTAAAATTGACCCTGATATCAGTTTTGCCGTACAGGGTAAAACACGCGCTTTGGAACACATTCGAATTGCCAAACGGATGGGATTTTTTCTTGAAAAACCCAAGGTCATGGAATCGGATCCACAGCTTGAAAATGCGATACGTTTGATCGAAGAGGCCGAGAAACTGGAACAAAAAGGCCCGCATTTAACCGAACGATTAAGCGAGCTTAATACCCTGGTGAATCTTGCCAAAACCCCGGTTAAAGTGATGCTCGAGTCCGATAACCTTACGGAAATCGCCGTTTATAAAGTCGGAAAACTGGGTAAATTTATCACACGCGAATTATCATTACGACCCGGGACGTATACAGTGGTCGGGTCGCGCAACGGATACCAGGATGTCAGGCTGAAAATCACCGTGAAACCCGGCCAGACATTATTGCGCGTATCTATCATTTGTAACATTAAGGTGTGACATTGACAGACATACCCGTAAAAATCGAACCCATATCTTTTCGATCCAAGCCGCCATCTAAAAGACCAAAACCGTTTAACATTTTTAAATGGAGTGTTGCTGTTCTCATTGGAGTCATTCTCATTGTGCTTTGTATCTCGACCTGGTTTGTCTTCACTGCCCGGCAAGTCGTGATAGACATCGAACCGGTTCCGGAACATATCGCTTTTTCAGGGGGTATCCTGACGCCGAAAATTGGCAACTATTACCTGATGCGTCCCGGAAAATACACGCTAAAGGTTCTCAAAGAATGCTTTTTACCCCTTGACCATACATTCTGGGTCAGCAATGAAAAAAATCAGAACCTGAGCCTAAAGATGCGACAACGTCCCGGTCATCTGATGATTCGCGCTCATGATTCGGGTGATACAAGTAAAAA
>JASFGF010000098.1:0-8456 GCA_050123915.1 Desulfobacterales bacterium
CTCTGACCATCCTCGATGCCAATGTAACGACACTGATCGCAGCCCTTGTCCTCTTCCAGTTCGGCACCGGGCCTGTCAAAGGATTTGCCGTAACACTCAGCCTTGGGGTCATTGCAAGTCTGTTTACCGCCCTGATCCTTACCCGGATGGTATTTGACTATTACTTAATGAAACGAAAAACCAAAAGTTTGAGCATTTAGGGGTCACTCCATGCAGTTCGTAAAACCTGATATTAATATCGATTTTGTGGGCAAAAGAAAAATCGCTTTCTCTGTTTCTCTGGCGATGATCATCATCAGCATCGCGTCTCTTGTTATCCACGGAGGACCCAAATACGGTATCGATTTTGCCGGTGGAACACTGGTTCAGGTTAAATTTAACGAACCTGTAACCCTGAAAAATATAAAATCCGGACTGGCCGCCATAGATCTCGAGAAATCTTCGGTCCAGGGATTCGGAGAGCAAAGCGAAAACGAGTATCTTATCCGCACCGACAGGTCTGTCATGACTTCAGGAGGATTTACCCTGAAGATACAACAGGCCCTTGAATCCTCAACGGGAAAAGGCGTAACCGTGCGTCGTGTTGAGATGGTCGGTCCCCAGGTGGGGAAGGATTTGCGGGAAAAAGCCCTGTTTGCCATGTTTTACTCACTTCTTTTTATTGCCATATATATATCCGGCCGGTTTGAACTCAAATGGCTCTTAAGCGGCGTCATTGCCGGAGTGCTCATGGGGGCAGTTTATTTTTTGTCTATTTTTAATGTCAGTATTCCTTATCTTATCGCTGCGGCATTACTTGTAAGCCTTGCACTTTACTGGTTTCTCGGGTTGAAATACGCCATGGGTGCAACGGTGGCGCTTATCCATGATGTTACCATTACTGTCGGCATATTCTCCATATTTAACAAGGAGTTTACTCTTCCGATTATTGCCGCTCTTCTCACAATCATCGGATATTCACTCAACGATACCATTATTGTTTTTGACAGAATCAGAGAAAATTTAAGAAAATATCATAAGAATCCTTTGGAAGTCATCATTAATAGAAGCGTCAATGAGACCCTGAGCCGAACGATACTGACCTCTATGACAACCCTTGTTGTGGTTGTTGCGCTGTTTGTTTTGGGAGGCGGAATTATTCATGACTTCGCATTCGCATTGCTTGTAGGCATCGTCGTCGGAACCTACTCTTCAATTTACGTTGCAAGCCCCATACTTCTTGCCTGGCAGGTTCGTGGAAAAAAATAAGACGTGGATAATATTCTACCATGGTTCACCCTGAAAAGTGTCCCCGGTATCGGGGATCTCCTTTTCAAGCGCCTTATAGACCGTTTCAATTCTCCGGAGCTTGTTTTTGAAGCAACCCAGGAAGATCTTGTCGGGGTTGATGGTATAACGCCTCGTCTTGCCGCTGCAATAAAACAGAGTAAAATTAGTGGTTCCGTAAAAAAGGATCTCGATCTCGTTATGCAAAAAAAATATAAAATTGCGACCATGACAGATGCTGAGTATCCCCCTCTCTTGCGGCAGATACCTGATCCACCGCCTTTTTTGTATGTTTTGGGTCGTCTCAACGGTTCCATTAGAAATATCGCGGTTGTCGGTTCCAGAAATGCCACCCAGTATGGTCTCTCTACAACCCGACGGCTTTGTCACGACTTGGTTAAGCTTAAAATGACCATTGTCAGCGGTATGGCTGTGGGTATTGATTCGGCGGCACACCAAGGGGCACTCATGGGCAAAGGACGTACCATTGCTGTTCTTGGAAGCGGTCTTGAAAGAATTTATCCGGAACAAAACCGAAAACTTTTTCATCAAATTGCCGAAAACGGTGCCGTCATTTCGGAATTTCCTTTGAAAACAGAGCCTGATGCTCACAATTTCCCCAAGCGCAACAGAATTATCAGCGGCATTTCCCTTGGTACGGTGGTTGTCGAAGCAACAAGGCGAAGCGGATCTCTGATAACAGCACGTCTGGCCGCGGAACAGAACCGGGATGTATTTGCGGTTCCCGGGAGTATCCAGTCCTTTAAAAGCACCGGAACTCACACACTGATCAAACAAGGCGCCAAACTCGTGGAGCATGCCCAGGATATTATGGAAGAACTCTCACATATGATAAAAATACCTGTTGAAAAGGATAAACCTGCCGATAATAAAACAAAGAGAATATCTCAATTATCGTCCGATGAGAGGCTTGTGTTTGAATCTCTTGAACCGTATCCTGTTCACATCGATGATATTTCAAGAAAGCTTTCCATTGAACCCGGCAAGCTTTCGAGCATTCTGCTGCAACTTGAACTCAAAGGTATTGCACAGCAATCTCCGGGGAAGTTTTTTTTGACAACAGAGAAAAAGTGAGTAAAGTCTTATAGCGAATATTGACAAAAAGATTTTAAGAAATAAATTTTTAAGTTAAACAAACAAGACTTTTAAAAAATGTTCAATTTTCCTCAAGGTTAAGCCTCCGGCCCGCAGGGCCTGGGCCCCGGAGGGAAAGACGAAAATTTTAACCACCCCAGTACGATCTGCCAAACCTACGGGGCAGGCAGACATACATTGAGTATTTCGAGGATTAAAATTTGAGTCTGACCCCAGAGGAATAGGCTTCGCATTCCACGGGGCAGGCGCAAAGATTGAGCAAAAGGGGACGTTTTTTAAAGGTCTTGAAATGAGGTAATATCGTGCCCAAACCGTTAGTCATCGTGGAATCCCCAACAAAAATAAGAACCATTAAAAAATATCTCGGAAAAGAATATAATGTCGCCGCCACTGTCGGCCACATAAAAGACCTTCCGGCAAAGGAAATTGGAATCGACATTGAAGAGGGGTTCAAACCAAAGTACACGAATATCCCCGGCAAGCAAAAAGTTATCAAATCCTTACGACAGGCCGCAAGTCATACAACAGACATATATCTTGCGCCGGACCCGGACAGAGAGGGCGAAGCCATTGCATGGCACACAGCTGAAATACTTAAAAAAAAGGGCAGAATATTTCACAGGGTACTTTTTCATGAGCTCACGAAAAATGCCATCCATGAAGCGATAAAATCGCCCGAGAAACTCAACCAAAATAAATATGAAGCACAGCAGGCACGCAGGATTCTCGACAGACTGGTGGGATATCAGATCTCCCCTTTGTTGTGGCGTAAGGTAAAAGGGGGGCTCAGTGCCGGCCGCGTTCAATCTGTTGCCGTACGAATCATTTGTGATAGAGAGCGGGCCATCCAGGCCTTTGAATCTGAAGAATACTGGTCGATTACCGCCCATCTCGAGGACAAATCCCCGCCACCGTTTACGGCAAAGCTGGTCAAAAAGAATGGGAATAAAATTAAAATCCCTGATGAAAAGACATCAAATGCTATTATTGAGGAACTGTCCGAAGAAAAATTTATCGTTGAAAAAATACAAAAAAAAACAGTCAAAAGAAATCCAGCCCCCCCTTTTATCACCAGCAAACTACAGCAGGAAGCCATTCGGAAACTTAGATTTTCCGCAAAAAAAACCATGATGGTGGCCCAGCAACTTTATGAAGGTATAGAGCTATCCCCTGGTGAACCTGAAGGACTCATCACTTACATGCGTACAGATTCCACGCGGATTTCCAAGGAAGCTGCCACGGAAGCCCTGACACTCGTACGGGAGAAATTTGGAGATGCGTATGCACTTAACAAGCCGCGTTTTTTCAAAAACCGAAAAAAAGCTCAAGATGCCCATGAAGCCATACGCCCCACATCGGTCTTTAATACACCGGAGAAAATAAAACCCTTTCTCTCCAAAGATCAGTTCGAACTATACGAGCTTATCTGGAAACGCTTTGTTGCCTCACAGATGAAGCAAGCCCTTATGAACAAGATCTCGATATCGATTGCGGCCGGTCCATATCTTTTTTCAGCAAGCGGTTCATCGGTGGCATTTCCCGGTTTTATGACACTGTATATGACCACCGATGATCAAATTGAAAGTGAAAGCCAAAAGAAAAAAGATGATTTTCCGGAGCTGAACGAAGGAGGGGTTTTAAACCTCAATGAATTGGAATCCAAACAGCATTTTACAATGCCTCCTCCGAGATTTTCAGAAGCGTCTTTGGTGAAAGAACTCGAAGAAAACGGCATTGGCCGACCCAGCACCTATGCCGCCATCCTTTCTACCATAAGGGAAAAAGGCTATGTGGATCTCATAAAAGGATATTTCAAACCAAATGAACTGGGTTTTATCGTTAACGATCTTCTGGTGGAAAGTTTTCCCGATGTATTGGATGTGGAATTTACCGCCAATATGGAGAATGATCTTGACCGCATAGAAGCCGCGGAGGTGGATTATTCAGAAATTTTAAGACAATTTTACGACGCGTTTGAAAAGGAACTCGAAGCCGCTTCAACAGGAATGCTCAGTGTAAAAGGCATCGGATTTCCAACAGACCTCACCTGTCCTCAATGTCAACACCGGCTTCATATCCGAATGGGCAGGAACGGACAGTTTTTAGGGTGCAGCAATTATCCGGAATGCACCTATACCCGAAACTACATTCGAGATGAAAAAGGGGTTGTTCATGCCATTGAACCGTCTTCTGATCAGTTGTCTGACAAAATTTGTGATAAATGCGGAAAGCCCATGCTCATTAAAGATGGAAGATACGGCACCTTCTTTGCCTGCTCCGGTTATCCGGATTGTAAAACCACCCTGTCAACAAATTCAAACGGCAGCGGGGAAAAAACCGGTGTAAATTGCCCTGAACAGGACTGTGACGGAGAACTTGTTCAACGATCGTCCAAACGAGGAAAAATCTTCTACGGATGCAGTCGTTTTCCGGATTGCACCTTTGCCACTTGGGACAAGCCCGTGGCAAGAGAATGCCCCGAATGCGGCGCCAAGTTTCTGGTGGAAAAAACCACAAAAAAACAGGGAACTTTTCTGACCTGCAATACCAAGGGTTGTGAATTCAAGGCAACGTCCGAATAAATTCTTTGAGATCTTCAGATGCGAGGCTCTGCCACAAGGTGTCTTCCTCGTGGGGCTCTAAGGTGATGATGGGCGACAAACCGTTCTCATTTAACAACTGAAAAAGACCTGCAAAGTCTGCATTTCCTTTCCCAACCGCCAAATGTGTATCTTCTTCGCCGTTGTTGTCATGAAGGTGAAGTTCCATTATTTTTTTACCCAGCGCTTCCACCCATTCTTTGAGCGGGCTTTTTCCAAAAACATGATGATGTCCGATATCCAAACAACATCCGAAAGCATCGGATGGAATCGCATTAAAAAGGGCGCAGTGAACTTCAGGACCGGTCTCATAAACATTTTCCAGCAAGAGTTTAAAACCGAATCGCTCTGCACGATTGACATGGGGTGTCCATGTCGCCACACTGTTGGCCAGCCATTCTTTCCAATGTTTTCTATAATAGCATGGATCATAACCGGTGTGATAAACCACATTGACGGGCTCAAAAACAGAAAGGATTTCAAAAAAACGCTCCAGCCGTTTTTGTGTTGCCTTCAACATCATATTATCGAGTCCGCCCGGAACCAAATCCATAAAAGGAGCGTGCAACGTTATCGTTCGTTTGTTTATTTTTAAAACTTCTGCGATGTCTTCAAACGCTTTATCTGATACCGAATCCAGGGCAACGGCATCGATCCCGATTTCAGGGTTTATACCGTATTCCATAAACAAAGGAAGGTAATCGTTTTTTAGTAATAGAAAGGGAACATTCACCTGTATTTTTTCAAGTAAATTTATAAAATATCTTCGTTCATCCATTATCTTTTCTCAAATTAGAATTTGAAACGCCCAGTTTAGATCTTATAATGGCTATTAATGACAGACTATATTTTCACTGCCCTCCCTTTAAAAAATGTATAGCAGAATGTACCGTCTTCTCCAGTTGCCCTGTACAAGTCGCTAATTCCTTTGTTCCAAGTATCTTCATCGATCAAATTTAAAGAT
The DNA here is from genome assembly GCA_050123915.1 of Desulfobacterales bacterium. Taxonomy (GTDB): domain Bacteria; phylum Desulfobacterota; class Desulfobacteria; order Desulfobacterales; family UBA11574; genus UBA11574. The sequence goes on from JASFGF010000098.1 coordinate 5,947, forward strand.
AACGCGTGTTCCTTAACGCCTTCGACCATTGCTATAAATGTATTTTTTGAGAAACCCTCTACAAAACCGGGTTTGCTCGAATCAACATATACGATACGTGGAGAAACAACAGCCTCTTTAAATTCCGCCGCATTCAACAAAGGATATAATTGTCGGCCAATCAAAGAGTTACCTTTTAAACTCGCCTGAACATCTATTAAACACTTAACTGCCATCAGGGCCTCTTTGCTTTCGGGATAGCAATAAAAGGATCCGTGATCACCTTCAATCACGGTAATCGATCCCCCTTTTTTTAATACCTTTTTAAGATTTACCAATGCATCAATCGGTTTTTGGAGGTGTTCAAGGACAAAGCAGATAAAAATGTGATCGAAACTTTCCGCTTCAAAAGGTAAATCGAAAATATCAGCCTGTCCAAATATGACATTTTCTGCCTTTACCGATGTCTTTGCCTTTTTGATTGAATCTTGCGAGATGTCTATGGAAACAAACTGAGCGGGCGGGCAATTTTGAACCAAAATAGACGTCTGGGCGCCTATGCCGCATCCAGCCTTCAACACCTTGCTCCCGGGAGGATAGATGGTATCAACATGTAAAAGTTCCGCCAGAGTGCCGGCTTGATCGGCCAATCTGTTTGACTCTTTTTTCGAGTATCCGTGTACGTATGTTTTCATCAGAGCCGTCTCTTGCTTTGCTTAGGATGTATTATTGCTCTGCAGGACCGAAAGAGCGGACGAAAAGATCACGGAGGGCCTGTTGTCCGTCATCGGAGAGGTAGCGGGTGCCGGTGCCGACAAAGGTATCCGAGGTAATCACCGGTGTGCTCTCAACCCATTGGCTGTTCTCCCAGGAAAACCAACCCTTTCGTTCCTGATCGTAGACGCTCAGAGGGCGGTTAAAAAGTTTTGCCAACTCGACCCCCCATCCGGTTCCTCCCTTGACGGTGTTGTCCGCCTGTATCCAGCCGACAGCAATGACATGGTGGCCGCTATTGACCATGTGAAAAATGGTCTGGATGACTTTTCGGATCTTTTCCGTCCGGGAGTAAGTTCGTTTCATGAGCTTGGACACAATTTCCATGCTGACATCACCCTTTTTCAGCTCTTCCCGGTTCAGTACCCGGACGCCCCGGGTGCGCTCGGCATTGTGTCCTTCAAATGATATATTCACTTCTTTTATGTTCCAGGCCTCGGCAAGTTTGCCGAATTCCGCCTCTGCCCCCTTGTGGCCGCCGCTGTACAGCGTGATTTTTGAAATGTCTGTCATTTTTTTCTCTCCCTAGTTTTTTAAGACGTTGTGCGATTATGCAAAAAAACACCCCGCCGCATTTCGGCAGGGTTAACAGCTAAAGTAATCCAGCTTTTTTGTTTTGCAACCTTGGCCGTTCTATTTTTTCAAATATAATTCCCCCGATCTGTCAGGAACCTCTTGTATATCTTATAATGTTCCGTCTCTTCGTATTCAATAACTCGCACTGGTGAATGGTCAAAACTGTAGATCTCAGCGCCTCCGCAGGCGAGAAGAATTGGAGAGTGCGTGGCAATAATGAACTGTGCATGCCCTGCCCGACTATTTTCTCCGATAATCTCGAGCAGTTCGAGTTGACTCCTCGGAGAAAGTGCAGTCTCAGGCTCATCAAGAAAATAGATACCCCTTATCCGGTACCTCGCGCGGAAATAGGACATCATGGATTGACCATGTGACTGTGTCACCAATGACTTTCCACCAAAGTATTTCAACTGGCCCGGGTCTGATATTGCCCATTGATCTAAAATATTAGCAAAATCCTTGAATATCTCTGATCCAAAAAATGCACCTGGGATGTGACCATTTGACCATTCGAGGCGAAGGCACCTGTATAATTGTTTTTCATACCGATTTACTTGATAACGCACACCCTCTGATGTGTTCCAGATGTGAATTCCACATGCAAGTGCCAGAGCCTCTAGTAATGTCGATTTACCAGTGCCGTTTTCACCAACAAAGAGTGTTATGGGTGTATCAAAGGATAGATGTTTCGTTTGCTTAAAGATTGGCAATGTAAAGGGGTAATGTTTGTCTGTAGGAAATTTCTCATGCAGCAATGTAACTCTTTTTATGTGATTCTCCATTGTATTTTTCTTGGTATAGATTAATAGGCTGATTTGATTACGTATTGAATATGCAAATAAAAAGACAAAATCAATACAAAAATATTAAACTTTCCAAAAAACGGAATGGAGGCACAAAGAGTCTTCTGGATTCACTGTAAAAGGATATGGTTTCCCTGCAGGGTTTTTGAAAAATAAGTCAACAACTGCTAAAGAAAAAGCTTGACAATACACATAAGTACAGTTAGATAGGAGTTTCTTAATTAAATTTGCAGGTCATGATGAAAAATATTTTAGCCATTAACATCCTTATTAGCCTTATTATCGTCCTCGTCGTAGATGTAGTCATCTGCTGCGAGGCACAGGGTTGATAATGGCCTGAATTTCCGACCAAGCCAAAAAAAACAAAAACCGTTATCA
>JASFGF010000099.1:0-8436 GCA_050123915.1 Desulfobacterales bacterium
TAAATAATAGGCAGTTTAAGGAGCATCTCGGAAGACTTATTTTAAAAAGCAAACAGGCAAACCCACAAAGACGGATTTTTCTTGTTTGAAAAACGATATCACAGGATTTTTTAGGCAGTAATATATCTGCCTTTTCAGCAGATATTCAAAGGAGAAATAACGTGGCGGTAAGCTGCGGTCAGCCATATTATGTCATCCAGTGAGGTCGTCCATCCATCCAAACGTTCATGGTCGTTCGCAACCATTCGTCCAAATCCGGTGCCATATAGAATTTTGGAAAGAGAAGGTCATCATCCGGTGCTATAACCCCCTCTTTAACGGCGATGCGCGCAAGATGGGTATAAGGATAGATTCGTATTCCCAGGGTAATTTTCATAGCCTCCAGGTCCAATGAATCAGCAAAAGCGAGGCTTTCTTCAACCGTCTTTTTGTTTTCTTCAGGAACGCCCAACAACAAAAACCCCATCCGCTGAATGCCATAGCGCTTAAGTCTTTCAGAAATCCGTCGTATCTCTTCTGGTTTGAATTTTTTATTCAATGCCCGTAAAATTTTTTCTGATCCGCTTTCAAATCCCAGACTGACTTCTTTGCACCCGGCTTCCGCCATCTTCCTGACCAGTTCTTCATCCATCCTCCAGGGGTATAGAATACATCGCCATGATACGTTCAATCCTGCTTTTATCAGTCGATTGCAAAGCTCTTTCGCATAAGAAGATGGAAGGTTGAACGTATTATCGACAAAGAAAAACCGATTAAATCCCGCCGCTGCATAACGGGAAATAACATCAACAACCCGTGCCGGAGAATGTTTCCGCAAGATCTTTCCTTCGATCGTCGGCGTCGAGCAATAACTGCAGTTCAGCGGGCATCCCCGCCGGGTTTGAAAAGGGAGCCATATCTCTTCATTTTGGCTGGGTAAACAAGCCCAATATTGATCGCCAGGAGAAGGTAAAGGGCACTCATTCAAGTTTTTCGTGAACTGCACCCTGCCCTGAATCCCTTTATTCGGCAAATAGAGTCCGGGAATTCCCGAAAGATCGGCTTTCCAATCGAGTCGCTCCAAAAGAACATTAAAGGCGATCTCACCTTCTCCCTGAATACCCATATCAGCGCCTAGATAGGCCAGCGCGCTTTCCGGAAAAATGCTGTAACCCGCACCGCCCAAAACTATTGGAGCATCCGAAAAACTTCGGCAGTCAGCGACGATATTTTTTACCGGATCTAAAAGAAATTCCGGATGTTCCATACACTGGTCGTCGATATTTCTCACTGAAATCCCAATAATCTCGGGTTGAAACCCATGGACAGCATCCTTGAGAACCGTCCGGACATTTTGTTGATCCATCAAATCAACCAATATTACCTCGTGCCCTGCGTTCCGGACAGCTTCGGCCACGCACGCCAGGCCCAATGGTAACACCGGCATATTGATCTTTTCCGTATTGGCTGATAACAGTAAGACTTTCATGAAGATACCCACACCTTAGGCGACAGTTTTATACGTATTGAAGTCAGGCCACGACAAGCAACGATATTGACGGCACAAAGCCATTTTTAATGGTCTGAAATATATTTCTTATCTGGCTATCGCATTCATAAAACACTCCAGATGTTTCTGCCATTTTGTTACTTTCTCGTCTTCATCCATCTCGTCCAGGAAGTCCTGCCTGTCATCTATTTCCATCTCTCGCATCTCGGCAAAGGTGCACTTTTTCCGTTTACCCTTGTACGGGCAGTCGTTAAAAATGTTTAACAGCTTGTCATCAAGATCTTCAACAGTCATAAGAAACAGTGTTTTTCAATGGGTGATTGCTTAGCAATATTTCAATATCAATTTAATTCCAGATTTCGATATATTAAGCGGTACAGCCGCGCTACATAAAATCGTTACACGATTTTATTCCAAATAAATGCTACGTTCTCCCCGGCCCTCTGTTGTCTGGTTTTAACTCTTGTCCGCCGATGGTATATGTCGGATTAGATCATTTTAACTCACTTTTATCCGCTTATGCTTTGTGGCGGGTTGGTCACTTATAATTTTATAATCCAGCCGTCATTGCCACCTAAAGTCCGAAACTCAGTCTGCCCAGAACATCGTAGGCGCCTCCTTCTTTTAGTTTAAGAACAACCCCTTCACCAGGTGAGACCCCCTCTCCCGAAATTTCTAAAATGGTTACAAAATGCGTGGCGAATATGATCAGCCCGCCATCAGCGGGAAGATTCACGATAAAAGACCGCAACGCTCTGATATTTGGTTCTCGATGCTGCGGCATACCATAGAAAGAATTCAGGGCCGGCAGCTCCGTGACGGGTCCGAGACCCAACAGCGTTGCGGTTTCCTTGCAACGGCACCACTGGCTCGAATAGACTTTGGCGTCTTTGACTCCTTTTGAACGCAGCCATTCTCCGATGGCTGCGGCCTGAGTGCGGCCTCGATTGTTCAGATTGCGCTGGGTGGCACAATCTCCAATTTTGAAATTGGCCGGGTCGCCGGAGCCGGGAGCATAGGCATGGCGGATCATCAGAATGTGTCCGCCGGATTTTATTTGTTCAATCAGATCATCATACTCAGCGTGAATGTTCGTCACAGTAATCGCTATCAATGCTAAACACCCGAGGATGAAGATCTTGAACAAACGCATCATTAAATCCTTTTCAGCGGGAAACCTTTGAACCTGTGTACGTCTACCTGTATTTTATACTTTTTCATGTCAGGCCTTAGCTTAAACAAAGTCGGATAATCACTGATCAAGAAAACAAACTTAAAATGTTAAGTGCGCCACGCGATTCCCCTGTGATATTTGTAAAGAATTGCTGCCATTTTATCTCCTTGAAGGCAGCGGCGTCGGTCTAGGCGGTCGGCTGGGTGGTCGGCTTGGAGGTCTGGAAGGTGGCCGCTGCGGCGGTCTGGGAGGCGGCGGCCGGTAATGCGGTGGCCTGGGAGGCGGCGGCCTGTGGTGATGATAGCTGTGATGATAATATCCCCAGGATGCTCCATAATCAACGCTCACACCGTAAGAGGAGTTGGTTGGACCGCAGGCTGTTATCACTGAAAATACGAGGCCCGTAATACATGCAAATATTATGGTTACCAATCGTCTCATTGCGATGCTTCTCCTATGGATGACGGGCCTGACAATTGCTGTACACCAAATACAGCCCCATTTGGATCTGAAATGATTGCAACCATTCCTTCTCGAACCGTTTTGTCAGGCTCGATCAACAGGATCCCTCCCAATCGTTTGGCTTTATCAGCAACAGCCATAACATCCTCAACTGCAATATAGGGAACCCAATTCGGTTTAACATCGTTTCCGGGTATCTTAACCATTCCAGCACGCGGCTGTCCATCTTTGACCAGCAAGCAGTATTTTGAGTCTCTTTTGACATCCACCCATTGTTGTTCGTAACCTAGCAGTAAATGATAAAAATTCAGCGCGGACTCCATATGCGAAGTCCACAATTCACTTCCCATCCAAAAGTTCTGCATCATTCCTTCGTCCGGTGGATCACCACCCGATACAGTTAACATGGCAAACACCGCACCCTGCGGATCCTTCACCACAGCGACACGCCCCCTGTTCGGCAGCTCTTTTGGGCGCCTATAAATAGTTCCATTGTGTTGTTCCACAAACTTCGCCGATCGATCCACATCCTTCACTGACACATAGCTAAGCCACCTGGACTTGCGAACCTTGTTTTTTTTCCGGTTTATCTGAATTGCGTTCGCAATCGGGATCCCTTCCCGGGTAATCGTATCGACTATTTTTCTCCCGGATTCAGCCGGGTGAAAAGACCAGCCAAACAATTCTTCATAAAAATGGCTGGCTGTTTGCAAATCATTCGTGAACAAATCAAACCATACAAATTTTCCGACAAGGTGCATATTTGTGGGTTCCGGGGTCAACCTTGGTACGATAACTTGCCGCTTTGAACAGGAACACATCCCCATCACCACGAGAAATACAATGATGACTGCACAACAAATTTTAGTTTTACCGAACACTTCACTGTTTTTCTTATTGGCGATCGGCATGATAATAGCCCCGTATTTATATTTGAGCGTTATGGCGCATAATATATGAAGCCATCTCAAAATAAAGATTTTGGTTCAAGATCCCCCGCGAAAATCCAGCGGGATAAAAAGGCGGAGCCGAGTTTTAACCTGCCCCGCCTGTTGACGGTATCTTCGACACGCATACTCAAGTATGTCGAGGACTTAAAACAAGGCTCCAACGCCGAGGCTTGTCCGCCTCACCGCAAGCGGCATCTTCGACTGGCGGGTTGGGCCAAAAGATTATTTTGAGATAGCTTCTAATCAAATCAGCCCTGCATCGAACATCGCCTTTACGACAGCAAAATCTTCCTTGTTGGTGATCTTAATGTTAAATCTACTACCGTTAATAATTTTTACATCCTTTCCCAACCTCTCCACAAGCGATGCATCGTCAGTACAAATATATCCATCTCTTCGTGCAGTTTCATGGGCTTTTAATATAAGATCATATTGAAACGCCTGAGGCGTCTGAGCCAGCCAAATATTTTCTCTTGGAAGTGTTGTTTCGACAATGTCAGTTTTGTCGACACGTTTTAATGTATCACTGGCCGGGGTGCCAAGAATGCAAGCGCCATATTTTTTTGCACCGAAAATACATATCTTAATGTCTTTAGGCTGAATAAACGGACGTACCCCGTCATGGATAACGACGGTTTCTGTATTTTTGGTTATTGATTGAAGTCCGTTATATACAGAATTTTGGCGCTCGGCTCCACCGTGGACAAGGTTTATCTGGTTTTTAAGGTCGAGTAATGAGAGGACATTTTTTTGACAATATTCGGCATCTTCTTTTGGAACCACAAGAAAAATTTCTTCTATCAAGCTGCATGAATCAAAAGCCATTATTGAATGCGCTAAAACCGGTCGTCCAGAAAGATCCAGGTACTGCTTTCGCATCGTACCCTTCATCCGGGCACCCTTTCCTGCAGCTAGAATAATCGCAGAAACCATATTAGCACCTTATTTGTGATTTCTTTGGTTTTTATGGCAAGACTTTTTATCCATTCATGAAGTAATTAAGATAGTGAAAATTCGAAATAACAAATCTCAAACAACAAGCAAATACCAATGACCAAAATCCCAAAAAACAAATCAGTAGATGATCTTGAAGAAAGGCAACCAAATTGAAAAAGATTTTTTCATCAATACTGAAAAAATTGAAATTGTTTAGTTCTTTAGTATTTGGTATTTGGAGCTTGTATTTTGGAATTTATTTGAAATTTGATGCTTGTGATTTGTTATTTCCGGTTTATCCGGGTTGGGCGCTTGTTTTTCAAATATCGATCTGATTTCTCAATTCTTCGATCGTCAATATTCAATTTCCAATCATTTAAGATAACTCAGCTCTTTAGGCAAAGGAACACCTTTTCCCATGGTATCCTCACCATAATTGACACTGGCAAGGATTTTAATATCGTTCAGCGCCCGGACATCACCTTCAAAGATGACTTCCGTAAAATTTTCCTTCTGAATTTTACCTCCCGCCCATTGGATATCAAGGACGCTGCTGGCATCAAACCGATCCTTTCCGACACAGAGTTCCACCTGCCCACCATAGTGCTGAACAGTCTTTGCCACCAAAAGGCTCGGCCGGCTATGGAAACCAAGACTTACGGGAACACCTACCCTAATGGAAGCGCGCTCAACATTCTCGTTCAGAATGTCTCTAGCCAACTCTCTGCCTCTAGTAAGAAAATGGCATATATAATAAAGGCCGTAATTAATGGTTCGATCAAGAAGTTCCTCTGGATCAATTAAAGATGATAATCGATCTTGTACCTTTTTATAGATATTTTTGTATCCTGCTTTATGGAGATGCCGCTCATAAAAATGGAGGAGCCTTCCAATCATTTGAAGAAGATGAAATACGACTGAAAAAAAACCCCGTAAATCTTTAAGCTTTTTATTCCCAAATCTGTATCCACCATGAATTACATAGGTATCAAAAGAAGATTGAAGGTTATGAACAAGCATCTCAAAACGCCTCATTTTTACTTCATTGACTTTTTCCGGAACAATCTTCAACATCTCTTTGAGATCGTATGGCTCATAAAATTTTAGATCATCAAAACTTTCTGAGATGCTTAGAAACTCACTGGCAATTTGAACAATATGTTTTTTTTGCTGATCCTTATCTATATCATCGATATCATAATCAAGCGTCTCTCCGGTTATGATGCCCGGAAAATCGTCCATTTCATATATATCTTCCTGCGGTAACGGTATGTTAAGCCTTTGAGCTTCTTTTATGATAACCGGCGCCAATTTAGTGAGAGACTTTCTCAAAAAATATAGGGTGGCGGTTCCCTGTTCTTCAAATATCTCGCTATCTGGAAGTCCATAAAAATCAAGCCGATTTAATATATGGGTCTGTGAATATCCACCAAGGCTTAAATGTCGAACAGTTGCTGAAAGCTCTCTGTAAAAATATAGATTTGTATTGTTTTTGGCGCCATGAAAGTCAAGAAAATCCTCAAGAACCTGAGAAGAACCGATGAGTTTTGAAAAGAGCATTTTTGTAAAAAGATACCGAGATGAACTAAAATTAGAAATATAAATACAACACTTCAAGTAATCGTGGGAAAATATTCTAACCTTTTCTAAAAAAGATATGTCACAAACAGTTTTCTGAAATTTCATCGTCTATGTTATTTCCTTCTGGGCTTCAGAAACCGTCTTAATGGTTTTTGATAAATATAAATAAAATGTCTGTAAAGTTTGCTACGGTACGGGCAACCCATAAGCCGAATTCTGTATCCGGTTAGAGTTACCTCTTAACCGGTTGACGATCATTCATCTATGAATGCCGGTTGCCCGGCATTTCTTGCGACCTACCCGGGAACTTGAACGGGCCGTTCTCAAACGTTCCCCTATTTGGTCTTGCACCGGGTGGGGTTTACAAAGCTTCCCCGGTCACCCGGAGAACTGGTGCGCTCTTACCGCACCGTTTCACCCTTACCCCGCCCAAAGGCGGGGCGGTATACTTTCTGTTGCACTATCCTTCACGTTGCCGCGACTCCATGTTATGGAGCACCCTGCCCTGTGGTGTTCGGACTTTCCTCTGAATCATTTATTTAATACAGCGATCGTCAGGATTGCTCGCACCGTAGCTATTCTTTCAAATATATTATCCTATGACAATTGGGACAAAACTTGAGGCTGTCATAGCGAAAAAGCTCATTGTACAGTTGTGGCGGAAGATTCACATTACATCCATGGCATACAGCGTCTTTTACCGGTACAACAGCAAGCCCTTCTTGTTGTTGTTTTTTTATCACTAAATATTTTTTAAATAATTGAGAATCAATAAGGCCGGAGACATTTTTCCGATCCATATCGAGTTCATCAAGCTTCTTTTTGTCAATATCGGCGTCATGTTCGATGCTTTGTTTTTCACTTTTTATGTGATCAGAAAACTGTAAATATTCATCCTTCTTTGTTGCGATAATCTTTTCCGTTTCATCTATACGGTCCAAACATTCTATCATTTTATCTTCAATCGACGAGTTTTTTGATTTTACGTCTTCAATTTCTCTTAACAATGATTGATACTCTTTGTTCGTTTTTACTGATCTAAGTTTTTCCTGGCTTTTATTAATTTTAGCAAGGTTCAATTTAACATCAGATTCATAGTCACGATACTGTTTTTTCAATTCATCGAGAACAGACTCTTTGTCTTTTATGGTTTGTTCAATTTCTTCGAGGCTTGAATCTAGATGTTTCAGTTTTTTTGACACATCATTTAAGGTTGATTTGATTCTTATGCTTTCTGCATCAAGATGCTGTAGTTTCACCAATACTTTGATCTGTTCCTTCATATCGTTTTACACCATTTATCTGTCCATCAACAGTTGAAGATTAATAGTTGTCTCTTCGAATTTAACACTATTATAATATCATAAAAGGTTCTTTTTCAAGTTTATATGCTTCGATTTTGACGTCGATGCCTGTTTCGGATAACATCTCGTCAAGCCGATTTGCAAGCACATCAACGATTAAATGCTCTGATGCAAAATGACCGATGTCGATAAGCCCCAAATTTTCTGCTTCCACCGTTCTGGCATCGTGGTATCCTAAATCACCGCTAACATAAACCTGCGCTCCGGATGTTAAAAAGTGGTTTACAAAACTTGAACCACTTCCCGAACAAATTGCAACAGTTTTTATAATCAAATCAGGATTTCCTGCAACCTTTATATAATTAAGACCCAATTTTGTTTTAATCGACCCGGCAAAAGACGCAAGATCCATACGTTTATCAAGCTTTCCGATACGCCCTGAACCTTCCTGTGTGTCTTCAGATGTTAATAGCGGATAAACATCATATGCCATTGTCTCATAAGGATGAGTCTTCCTCACATGATCAATAACACCAGTTA
>JASFGF010000100.1:0-8371 GCA_050123915.1 Desulfobacterales bacterium
TCGTTTATTCATTATTCCAGGCGATAAGGACTAGACGATGCAAACATTTATCAAAACACTGAACCCATTGAAAATTCCCAGCGCCCACCTTTCTCTTCGCCTTCCTGGACGTCAAGTTTGTATCCATATTCGAGCCGGATCGGGCCCATGGGAGAATACCATCTGAATCCAAATCCGGTACTACTTCTCAAGGTGCTCAAATCTACACTCTCATCGTCATTATAAACATCTCCGGTATCATAGAAGAGAACACCGACAAGCCCCTGTTTCTTTAACAGAGGAATGATGCATTCGGCATTAAACTGAACGAATTTGTTCCCCCCGATGATGTTTCCATCTTCATCTAAAACATTTATTTCTCGCCACTCATATCCACGCACTGAATTTATACCACCCAAATAAAACCGTTCGTAATCCGGTAAGATGCCTCCTGAATTCTGTGTGACATATCCACCTTTGCCATGTAAAAAACCAACCGTCTCCAGAACCAGCGGTATATACCACCCGCTTTCGGCCACGACCTTTGTAAAGGCAACATTCCCGCCAAGTCCTGCATATTTCAATGAAACAATGTGCTTCGAACCTTCAGATGGATTAAAACGTCTATTTCTTGAATCGTAGAGGATGCTGGTGGTTACACTGCTTGTAATATTGGTGCCTTCCAAATCTTTAATCGACTTTGCAGCATTTTCAGATATGTTTGTTATGTCGGCATCATCATAATTGTATTTAATGCTTGCCCTTACAAAATCATAAACAGGGTAGCTGAAGCTCACACCCCCCCCAAAGCTCTTCCTGTCATACGTATCATAATCAGTTTCCCAGTTATACAATTCAACTCCTGCTGCCAGGGGAATGTCAAACAGCCAAGGTTCCGTGAAAGCGAGTTTATAAAGGTTGGTCCGCCCGCCGATCTGTCCTTCCGCGTTGAGTATCTGTCCGCGCCCGAACAGATTCCTCTGTGAAACGGAGACCGATCCAAAAACACTTTCCTGGCTGCTGTATCCGGCACCGAATGACATGGTACCGGTTGGTTTTTCGGTGACATCGATCTTTAAAATCATTTGGTCATCGGCGTTCCCCTTGACAGTATTCACTTTTACATCCTCAAAAAAATCGAGGCGATAGAGATTGCGAACACTCCGTTTTAATTTCCGACCATTATAAAGTTCCTGTTCGTAGACGCTAAGCTCCCGCCGGATGACCTTATCTCTTGTTTTTGTATTTCCTCCGATGATAATATATTCAAAAAAGACCTGTTTGCCCTTTTGAACCATGTAGGTAATATTTACCTTCAAGTTGTCAAAATCTTTGTCGATAATAGGAGAAATATCCGCATAGGCAAAGCCTTCATCAGAATAAAGATCCGTAAGAGACAGTACATCATTTCGGACAACCTCACGATTATAATATGTTTCTTTGGTAATGTTAAGGCGTTTCTTCAACTCATCTTTAGGCAAAACAAGATCACCCTTTATGTCTACGTTCCCGACCTTAAATTGAGGGCCTTCATCAATTTTTATGGTGATATAGATCCAGTTTTCCTTATATTCAATTTGTGGTTCGCCTATCCTGGCCTGTATATATCCGTTGTTATAATAGAAACCCGACAACTTTGTGATATCCTGATCAAGGTCCTCGGTCTTTAGATCCCCGGATGAGGTCACCCAGGAAAAGAAACCTTTTTCCGAAGTCTTCATCAAGTTCTTTAATATCTTGTCGCTATACGCGTTGTTTCCTTCGAATGTTATGCTTTTAATTAAAACCTTTTCGCCTTCATCGATATCGAATTCCAGGTCGGCCTGATTGTGTTCCAGTTGATTGATGTTGTAGGTCACTTTTACATTATGATAATTTTTTTCTTTGTATAGTTCTTCTATCCGACCAGTGTTTCGACGAATTTTAAAGGGATTAAGGATCGAGCCGGTTTTAATCGTTAAATTTTCCTTAAGCTTATCCTCCTTAAATACCTTATTGCCTTTAAAACGAATGACGCGTATGGTCGGTTTTTCTTTCACTATAAAGATGATCTTTTTCCCGTCAGGGGTGTCCTCGGCTTCGATTCTTATGTCATCAAAATATCCCATTGCAAATACAGCCTTCAAATCATCGGAAAGGCTTTTTGACAGATAGATGTCGCCGGGTTTTGTTTTGATAATCATTTTTATGGCGTCGGACTCTATCCGTTTGTTGCCGGTAATCTCAACACTGACAACCTTTTCCCGCTTAAAAAGTTTCATTCCAATATCGCGGGAAAGCTGTTTCACAACGCCGGACAGATTCTCCAATCCCTGGCCTTCTTTTATAAAAATTTGGGGAGGATCCTCTCCCGAAGATTTTATCATTTTGACATCCAGACTGAATTCTTGTCCGATCAAAGTTAAGCTTCCCCAGACAATATAGTCAGCTCCGTTCTTAATTCCAAAATTTCGGATCGCATCGTAACCTTGAGACGTTTTCCATAATGTGACTGCAGGAACGGTTTCCGGGGTCAAAATAAAGGCGCCTTCCTCCTTTATATATGTTTTAATAACATTCAAAATTTCGTTCTGTAAAGATGAAAGATCTTTTCTCGCATGAATTTCAAAGGGTAAGACGACGACCTTAACACTGTCCATAGAATGGGCGATATTCAAAGGGATTAAGAGCGATGCAATGATAACCAGACTCAGATGTCTATACATGAAATTTTTCAATATCTAAATTCTCTATTCCGAACCATTAGTTTTTTATCTCACCTGGATTTTGCACGAGGCTGATTCAGATGGTTGATTAAAGTTATCAATGAATGATTTTTATTGAAGTTCATCCATTTGATTCAATCAGCTGACCATTTACAATCGTCATACTGCGTGACATGTAGGAGGCGAGTTCCATATTGTGCGTTACAACGATCAACGTCATGTTAAGTTCTTCGTTTAGCTCCATAAGCAGGTCATGAACATATTCGCTGTTTCTCCTGTCAAGGTTGCCGGTAGGCTCGTCAGCCAAAAGAATCGCAGGTTTGAGGACCAGACTTCGGGCCAAGGCAATCCGCTGCTGTTCACCTCCTGAAAGCTTAGAAGCCCTGAAATTCAATCTGTCTTTAAGACCGACCCTTACGAGCATACTCTCTGCAACTTCCCGGGCTTTATTTTTACTCAACCCTTTAATCAATGCCGGCATCATTGTATTTTCAAGGGCGGAAAACTCAGGCAGCAGGTAATGAAACTGGAACACAAATCCTACGGTTTCATTTCGAAATTTCGCCAGGTTCGTTTGATTAAGAAGGAAGATGTCGTCATCTTTAAAAATATAAGTCCCGCTATCAGGCCGATCAAGTGCACCCAAAATATGGAGCAACGTCGACTTTCCAATTCCAGAGGCACCAACAATGGCCAAAGTTTCTCCGGCATTCAGATCTATATCTATACCCTTTAAAACATCAATCGTCGCGCCACTGTTTTCATAACTTTTAAATAGATCTCTGACAGATAAAAAATGATCTGAAAGAGACCTTTCATTACGATTGTGAGAGTTAGCCATATCGGATGGCCTCAATTGGATTGAGTTTTGATGCCTGGCTCGCCGGGTAAAGCGTCGCTAAAAAACAGATGACCATAGCTGCAGACGCTATCATAAGGACGTCCAGCGCTTCCAGTCGCACCGGCAGAGTTGAAATATAATACACATCCCCTGGCAGTTGAATAAATTTATATTTTTCCAATAATTTACATATTATAAAGCCCAGACTTACACCGAGTGAAGTTCCCACGGCACCAATGATCATGCCTTTGTAGATAAATATTTTTCTGATGCTGCTGTCCATTGCACCCATCGCTTTTAGTATAGCGATATCCTTGGTTTTTCCCATAACCATCATAATCAGCGTACTCGCAATGTTAAAGGCTGCTACCAACACGATCAGTGCCAGAATAATAAACATCACCGTCTTTTCCAGTTTAAGTGCAGAAAAAAGATTGTGATTCATTCGCATCCAGTCCCTGGCCCAATAAGGAAAGCCCAATTCTGCAACGATCTTTTTTGCTATATTTCTTGCGTTATAAATATCATCGACACGAACTTCAATTCCAGTGACAGAGTCTTTCATATTTAACATCTTTTGCGCGTCTTTCAAGTCGATATAAGCTAGAGACCCATCATATTCATACATACCTGATTCAAAAAGTCCCACGACCTCGAAACGCTTCATGGCTGGAAGGTATCCTATGGGAGAAATCATACCTCGGGATGATATCAGGTAGACCGCATCACCTTTTAAGACACCCAAATTTCTAGCAAGTTCTTTACCGAGAATGATTCCAGGAACAGAAGCTTTTGAGCTCTCCTGCCGCTGAATTTTCTTCAGATTCTGCAAAATAGAGTTTTTCAATATCTTTATGACACTGCCGGCGGACTCCGGATCAATACCTCTTAAAACAGCGCCTGAAACCCCGGTTGATGATCGGAGCATAATCTGAGAATATATAAATGGCGTAGCAGCTTCAACTCCATGGAGTTCATTGATTTGCTTCGATATTTTTTTATATCCGGAAAAAGAACCATCGTGGCGCATCAGTACAATATGTGATTCAACCCCGAGGATGCGCTGTTTAAGGTCAGACTCAAATCCGGCCATAACAGCAATCACGACGATCAGGGCCATGACACCGACAGTAACACCGGCCACGGAAAGTATGGTAATTAACGAAATGAACGTCTCTTTCTGCTTGGCCCTGAGATAACGGCCACCTATGAAATACTCAAAAGACATAGTAAAAATCCTGGCCCAGATAATCTGGCTCTGATTATCTCTGGAAGGTGTTTGATTTGTTGTATGTTCATTTTTGAAAATAGGAATTAGGAATTAGAAAATAGCTATCCGAAAATGGAACTAAACGCCACCGCCCCACTCTGCGGAATTCAGGTCGTGCGAGCGGGGTAGTTTCTTTTATTCTATTTCCTATTTTCTCTTTCCTATTTCCGTTTTGGGTTATGGCTGTATGATTTTATTATCCATGTCCCGTTATTAATTAACGATTACTGTTTTCAATGGGTTTCATTTGTGGAAAAAGAATAACTTCTCTGATGGAAGCGGCATCAGCAAGAAGCATGACCAATCGGTCTATTCCTATTCCTTCGCCGGCAGTGGGAGGCATTCCATACTCCAGCGCTTCGATATAATCTTTGTCCATATAATGAGCTTCTTTGTCACCGGCTTCCCTGTCAGCAGTTTGTTGCAAAAATCGTTTTTCCTGGTCATCAGGGTCATTGAGTTCCGAAAATCCGTTTGCGATCTCATGGCCTGCTATAAAAAGCTCAAATCGATCCGTAAGACTGGAATCCGCCTCGCTCTTTCTGGAAAGGGGAGAAACTTCAACCGGATATCCGGTAATAAAAGTCGGCTGCAAGAGTTTCGGTTCTACCAGAATATCAAACAGTTTGGTGATAATCTTTCCTTTGCGTCCGCTTTTTGTAATTTTAATTTTTTTTATCGCAGCCAACTCAAGCAGTCCTTCTCGATCGTTCAGCAGGCTGGGATTTATACCTGCGTATTCTTCCAAAGCAGACGCAAGGGACATTTTTCGCCATTTTGCACCCAAATCGATAGTATTTCCTTGATATGAAATTGTTGTCGAACCGACGACGTCCAGGGCGACATAACGAAACATCTCCTCGGTAAGATCCATCATGTGCTCATATGTCGCATAAGCCTGATAAAATTCGAGCATGGTAAATTCCGGATTATGACGCGTAGACACGCCTTCATTCCTGAAATTTCTGTTGATTTCGAAAACCCTCTCAAATCCGCCGACAACCAGACGTTTTAGATACAATTCAGGCGCTATTCGTAAAAACAAGTCTATGCCCAAAGCATTATGGTGCGTTATAAATGGCGTCGCCTCAGCTCCTCCCGGAATAGGCTGCATCATCGGTGTTTCCACCTCAAGAAAATCACGGTCTAAAAGGAATGTGCGTATGGCCTGAATGATTTTGCTCCGTTTTTCAAAAATATCTCGTACATGTGAATTCATTATTAAATCAATATAACGACGACGATATCGTTTTTCAGGATCTTTGAGCCCATGAAATTTTTCCGGTAAGGGTCGGGTTGATTTACAGACAAGCTTCAACTCATTGGCAAGAAGCGTCCACTCACCTGTTTTAGTTTTGAACATTCCACCTTTCAAACCAACATAATCACCAATATCCATCTGTTTAAAAAGGCTGTAAGATTGATTTCCTATTTTGTCTTTTCTCACATACGCCTGAAGCTGCCCCGTACGGTCCCTAAATCTGATAAAGGCGGCTTTTCCAAATCGGTTTACAGCCATCATGCGACCGGCAACAATAAAAACAGGATCATCCTGTGTTAGAGAATCCGGTGAATTCTCTATGACCGTCATAATATCCCGGACAGTATGCAACACTTCAAAATCGTTTGGAAAAAGATTAATATGGTTACTTTTTAAGTCTTCGAGCTTCTTTTTTCTATTCTCTATGATTGCGCTCTTTTTATCCATATGTTTTTACCCAGGTTGAGCGGTTGCTAAAGTTGCCGCAGATTCAAAACAAATCGCATGAAGCTATTATATACGATGTAAATACGCTTCAACGCAGATCTAAGATTCCCGTCTCTGACGGGTGAGATAGGTGAGATCGTCTTTCTTAAAGGTTTGTAACACGTTAGCCTATTGAAAACATCATCGCTTCAGGAATATTAAATTTTTGCTAAAACAAATCTGTTCCCAATGAGTGTGCCTTACCAACAATTTATTGGCAAGGCCTTTTATAAACCAACATTATCAATACAACAAAATCAACCCACTAAAGTTCGAACAGAAAAAGGCATCTTATCCAACGATCAAACTTGGTTTGGTAACCTATTTGCTTATAAGTGTCAAGATTAAGTTGGTATATCTATCCGATTTAATTTCCAAGTAAATCTTGTCCCCTTGCCGACCTCACTCTCAACGTCAAGCCAGGAATTATAGGATTCAAGGATTCTGTGAACGATAGAAAGTCCAAGTCCGGTACCGCTTGATTTTGTAGTGAAAAAGGGATTAAAAATTGATTGAATGATTGTTTTTGTCATTCCGCAACCCGTGTCATTGACCTCGACACATGCATAGTTATGCTTCAACGGATATGTTTTAACTTTAATAAGACCTTCACCCTCAATAGCCTCGGCTGCATTTAGAATGATATTCCACATGACTTGGCGCAGGTGGACAGGGTCTATTTCAACCCAAATATTGGGGTAAAAATCACTGACGATAGAAACTCTGCGGCTGGTATCTTGATTTTTTTCAAAAAGTTTGATGGTTTCTGCCAAAGAGCTTTCAAGATCTACTCTCTCCAATTTACCGACCGGTGGTTTTGCAAACAAAAGAAAGTTGCTCACAAGGGCATTTAACCGATCTGTCTCACGCAGAACGATCTGCATCAGTTTATCATGTTCAGGATTATAGGGAATGTCTTTTCTTAAAATCTGGATGGACCCCGCCAGTGAGGCCAGGGGATTCTTGATTTCATGGGTAATGCCGGTCGCCATTTCACCCAGGTAGGCCATCTTTTCCACACGTTCTACACGTTCTTTCATGACTGAAAGTTCTTTTTTTGTCCTCCTCAGCTGCTCTGACAACAGGCCGCTTAAAAATGCTACTGCAAAACACGCCACCATGGTAATCAAAACCTTAAAAAACACAAGGTTCCAGGCATAGTTACCAATTGAACTGCTCTCTTTTAAAAAATAAGGATCAATGATGCCATAATATTCGAGGTCGATCAGAATACCATACTGAATACTGCAAAAAGCAGCCATGATCATACTCCCTTTTCTAAAAATGATCATGCTCGAATAGATAATGACAACCAGATATAAAAAAGAAAAAATGCTGTTAAAACTGCCGGTAATAAAAATAATTAATGTCACTAATAACGTATCGGTCCCGATTTGGATATAGGGAAAAAGTGACTTTATTTTTACAGTACGAAAGAAAACGATGTAGTAAATTGAAAGCAGAAATATAATGGCAATAAGAACATAAAGGACGATGAAAGATTTGTCCGGGGTAAAAGACTTTTCTTTTAGCTGAACAACAATTGTTGATCCCAGCAATATTGAGGCAAAAAGGATTCTAAAGAACATAAGCCATTTGAGCTTATGATATAAATCTTCTTCAGGCGTTATTGAAGAGCTGTTCATAATGTGTAATAGAGGCTTTATGATTATCAACCAATTGCCGATGCCATTTTGAAAATGGGCAAATACATGGACACCACCAAACCGCCGATAACCACACCCAAAAATACAATCATAAACGGCTCTATCAATGAAGTCAGGTTCTCCACTGCTTGATCGACTTCCTCTTCATAAAAGTCAGCAATT
>JASFGF010000101.1:0-8285 GCA_050123915.1 Desulfobacterales bacterium
CCTCATTTTACGGCCTGATATTGAAAACCGGAATTTTCACGATACCACCAAAGCCTACCAGGGACCTGAACACACCTGGCAGGATGCTGTCGATTCAAAGCCGGATGGCTTCAATTTTTCCCCGGACCAGAAACATCAACTGAATCTGAGGATTTCCGACGGTGAATTTGTGTGGGAGCCCGAGTGGCAATACATGATTCACAGATCTAAAGACGCTGAGCGAGGTCTTGACCCGGATTCCGATCTCTTCAGTCCCGGTTATTTTCAGACGTTCCTGACCGGCGATGGAACTGTGACATTGAATGCACGAATTGGGGAAGTAAAAACACCTGATCTCGAAGTCATTATGCCATCGATAAAAGACGGTGAGTCGTTTAACGTTGAAAAAAACAAATTATCATCACCAATGGACGTGCTGGAAAAGGCGATGGATCACTATACGGTGAATCGAGGTGCATTGCATACGGTTATTGCCGGATATCCATGGTTCCTCGACTGGGGCCGAGATGCCCTGATCTTTGTTCGAGGGTTGATCGCCGCAGGAAAAACCGATGAGGCCCGGGATATCATAAAACTGTTCGGCCAATATGAGGCCGACGGAACGATCCCTAACATGATTCAGGGGGAAAATGCGAAAAACAGAGACACTTCCGATGCGCCCCTTTGGTATTGTGTGGCTTGTGATGATTTGTTAAAATATGAGAAAAGCGATGCTTTGCTTGAGATGAAATGCGGGAACCGAACCGTCCGCAGGATTCTCTTATCCATCGGTCATGCTTACATGAGCGGCACATCCAACGGCATTCGAATGGATCCTGAATCGGGTCTCATTTTCAGCCCATCCCATTTTACCTGGATGGATACCAATTTCCCGGCAGGCACGCCACGTGAAGGTTACCCCATCGAGATCCAGGCACTGTGGTATGCGACGCTCTCTTTATTAGCCCGCATCGATCCTTCGGGGAATAAGGGCCAATGGGAACAAAAAGCCATTCAGGTTCAGTCTTCGATTCTTGAGCATTATATACTCAAAGATGAAGCGCATCTGGCCGATTGTCTCCATGCCGGTCCCGGCGTGACGGCCAGTCAGGCGGAGCCCGACGATGCATTGAGACCGAATCAGCTTCTTGCCGTCACCCTTGGCGCTGTATCCGACGTGGATATCTGCCGAAAGGTTGTTGCAGCATGTGAGGAACTTTTGATACCCGGTGCCATACGGAGTCTTGCCGACCGTCCTGTTCGGCGTCCTTTGATCATTGAGCATCATGGAAAAATAATGAATAATCCGGACCATCCCTACCAGGGGAAATATATCGGAGATGAAGATACAAAACGAAAACCGGCTTATCATAACGGTACAGCCTGGACATGGATGTTTCCAAGTTATTGTGAAGCATGGATCAAAGCTTATGGTATAAAAGGTAAAAAAGCGGCCCTTGACTGGCTGGCAAGCAGTGCCGGACTTCTTTCCAACGGTTGCATCGGTCATGTGCCGGAAATTCTGGACGGAGATTTTCCACATTTACAACGGGGCTGCGAAGCCCAGGCATGGGGCGCCAGTGAGATCGTTCGGGTATGGAAGCTGATCGAATCTTTGAATTGACTATTTAAAAATGGTTTAGTAGTTAAGTGGTTGAGTCTATAATAAATATAAGATGTCACATGAAGGGTGATCCCGTAAAATAGTCTTGGCGGAATTTTATAGGACTGGCAAATGACCAACAACAAGGATAAATAAATATGAGCCATATACAAACTTTTCAGGTATTTCCTGCTGTTCCTGAACCGCTTTCGTTTCTCCAAGTTTTAGCACGCAACCTCTGGTGGTGCTGGCGTCTGGACGCCATCGAGCTGTTTCGCCGGATCAATCCAAGGCTCTGGGAACAGTCCGGGCGAAATCCCATTGTTTTTTCAACCTTAATTCCCCAAAACCAATTGGAAAAACTATCAAAAGACAAAAGCTTCTTGGCCCACCAGCAACGCGTGAAAGAACGTTTTGTCGCTGAGATTTTGACCCCTGTGGATCATAGCGAAACACCCTACGGAAAAAATGGAACCATTGCGTATTTTTCCATGGAATATGGAATTCATGAAAGTGTACCTATCTCTGCCGGTGGTCTTGGTATACTTGCTGGCGATCACCTGAAGGCGGCGTCCGATTCTGCCCTTCCGTTGATCGGAGTAGGAATTTTATATAGTAAGGGCTATTTTCATCAGTTCCTTGATCCGGATGGGTGGCAGCAGGAGGATTATCCGGAGACCGATTTCTATCATCTACCCCTGAAGCGGGCGAAAGATCGTTCAGGAAAAGATGTCACCATATCTGTAGAAGGGCCGACCGGTATAATCAGAGCCGCTGTATGGAAAATAATGGTTGGGCGTGTTCCGCTGTATCTGCTCGACACCAATTTGCCGGAGAATCCTTCGCATATTAGAGATATCACATCACGTCTGTATGCCGGGGATTCAAAGATAAGGCTGGCCCAGGAAGTGCTTCTGGGAATCGGGGGGATGCGCTGCCTTGAAACCATGGGAATTTATCCCTTGGTGTGCCATTTGAATGAGGGGCATTGTGCTTTTGCCACTCTGGAACGACTTTCCCAAACGATGTCGAAATATAACGTCGATCTGAAGACAGCCGAAGAGATTGTTTCCAGAACAACGGTCTTGACCACCCACACACCTGTGGCTGCCGGACATGACGAGTTCACTGTGGATCTCGTAAAACCGTATCTGAATTCTTTGGCAAACCGGCTGGGTGTGACCGTTGATGAGGTTATATCGTGGGGGCAAGCGGTGAAATCCGGTTCAGACGCCCCACTTTCCATGTTTGTACTGGGTTTACGAATGGCCCAATACCTTAACGGCGTCAGCGAGCTGCACGGAAAGGTGGCTCGGCGGATGTGGTCTCATGTCTGGGAAGGAATCCCTGAAGATGAGATCCCCATTACCCATGTTACCAACGGTATACATATCCCATCCTGGATTTCCATAGAGAATGTCATGTTGTTTGAAAGATATCTGGGACCCGAGTGGC
This sequence comes from Desulfobacterales bacterium, assembly GCA_050123915.1. Classification (GTDB taxonomy): domain Bacteria; phylum Desulfobacterota; class Desulfobacteria; order Desulfobacterales; family UBA11574; genus UBA11574. The sequence continues at coordinate 3,038 of JASFGF010000101.1, forward strand.
ATTTGCACATGTCGAGTCCGGAAATAACCCATCGGGTTGATGATATTTATGATGAAGAACTGTGGCGTGCTCACGAAATGAGTCGAAGCCGCCTTATTCGGACCACTAGAGCACTGATGATAAAACAATACAGCCGACGAAATGCTCCCAGAGCAATGATGAAAGATGCTGAATCGGTTCTGGATCAGGACATATTGACCATTGTGTTCGCCCGTCGGTTTGCAACGTATAAACGCGCCTATCTTCTGCTAAGAGATCCTGAGCGACTTGAGGCCATGATTACATCGGAGGACCGGCCGGTTCAATTCATTTTTGCAGGAAAAGCCCACCCCAGAGACAATGAGGGCAAAGATCTGATCAAACGTATCGTTGAATTTGCACGAAGAACCAACGTGCGTCCCAGAATAGCGTTTCTTGAAGATTATGACATCAATATTGCCAGGCATTTGGTTCAGGGTGCGGATGTGTGGTTGAACACACCCAGACGTCCATTTGAAGCATGTGGCACTTCCGGAATGAAAGCGGCTGCCAACGGCGTTCTCAATGTGAGTATCCTTGATGGATGGTGGTGTGAAGGATATACAGAAGACACAGGATGGCGTATCGGAAACGGTGAAGAATACTCAGATCCGGCATATCAGGATTCGGTGGAAAGCCAGGCCCTATATAATGTTTTAGAGAATGAGGTCATCCCCTGTTTCTATGATAGAAAAAACGGAGATATTCCGGTCCGGTGGTTAAAAATGATGAAAGCGTCGATGGGAATGGCGATGCAGCATTTTTGCACCCATGTCATGATTTCTAAATATCAATCGCTTTTCTATGCACCAGCCGCGAAGAGTCTGGAATTTCTGACTTCGGATAATGCCAAAGAGGCTGTCGTTTTTTCAAAACAATATCAACGACTCGGCACCTTGTGGGGCAACATAAATATCGAGGCGCCTGTTCAGGAAACAGAAGGTCCGTTTCGCGTAGGAGATAATTTTGCCGTAACAGCGGTGGTGAATCTGGGGGAACTTCGCCCGGACGAGGTCAACATAGAACTCTATTATGGACCTTTAAAAACAGTGGATGTCATATCTGAAAGTCATTATAAAGAAATGACAGTTAAGGAAGATCGAGGAAATGGCTCATATCTCTACACCTGCAACATTACCTGTGCTGCTTCAGGCCGATACGGATTTACGGTGAGGGCCGTTCCCCGTGGAGATGATCGAATAAAGTTCGCGCCCGGACGCATTACATGGGCGTGATGGATTGATTGAAATAAATTACTCCCTCAATCGAGTTACTAAAGAGAAAACTCGTATAACAACTTATCGATAGGGATAGTAAAATGGCAAATCCCCGTATACTCATCATTACCCCTGAGGTCACCTATCTGCCTGACCGCATGAAAAGCATGGCCAATTATCTTACGGCCAAGGCCGGGGGGCTGGCCGATGTCTCTGCTGCCCTGATCAAGGCCTTGTTTGATCAAGGTGCTGATGTTCATGTGGCGCTTCCTGATTACCGCTCCATATTCAGGGACCGTCTGGCACCCTTTCTTAAAAAAGAGTTGAACGCCATCCACCGGATTATGCCGGATGACAGGGTGCATTTGGCCGAAGATCGCGCCTTCTTTTATCTTAATCGGGTTTATTCCGATTACGGTGGTGAAAACACCAAGCTTTCGCTGGCATTTCAAAGGGAAGTTATCAATAATATCATTCCGCGCGTTCAGCCGGATCTGATACACTGCAACGACTGGATGACCGGACTGATCCCGGCCTTATCCAGAGAGGGGGGCATTCCGTGTCTTTTCACTATCCACAATATCCATACCGTAAGAACCCTTCTTTCCACTATCGAGGATCGCGGGATCGACGCGGCGTACTTTTGGCGGCACTTGTATTATGTGAATTATGCCGACGAATACGAGAATGCTCGAGAATTCAATCCCGTGGATTTTTTGGTCAGTGGTGTCTTTGCAGCCCATTTTGTCAATACGGTCAGTCCGACCTTTTTAAGGGAGATCATTGTCGGGCGACACGATTTTGTGGAGTCGCCGTTGAGAGAAGAACTCACCAATAAATGGTATGCCGGATGCGCTGTCGGTATCCTCAATGCGCCGGATCCCAGTTTTAATCCCGAAAAAGATAAGGAGCTCTACCGTCAGTACGGTGCAAAGGATCATCCAGAAGGTAAGAAGGAAAATAAACGCTATCTGCAGAGAGAATTCGGCCTAATCCAGGACGATAAGGCTCCGATCTTTTTTTGGCCTTCGCGACTGGACAACAAACAAAAAGGTTGCCAATTGCTTTCGGAAATTCTCTACCAGGTAATCTCTATGTACTGGAAAGAGAATATTCAGTTTCTCTTTGTGGCCAACGGTGAATATCAGAAACACTTTAAAGACATCGTTAATTTTCATGAGATACATCGGCAAGTGGCCATATGCGATTTTAACGAGTGGTTGGAACATCTATCTTACGGTGCTTCTGATTTTGTGCTGATGCCTTCCCTTTTTGAGCCCTGTGGGCTGCCCCAAATGATCGGCGCCATTTATGGCGCATTGCCGGTGGTCCACGATACAGGAGGGCTTCACGATACGGTTATTCATATTGATGTAAAAAAGAATTTGGGTAACGGCTTTGTCTTTGAAACATATGATAGCGGCGGCCTGTTCTGGGCGATTCAAGAAGCTATGAAATTTTATAAACTCCCGGCAAAAACCAAAGCGCAGCAAATCGAGCGCATTATGAAAGAAAGTGCCGCTTCCTTCAATCATGACGTTACCGCCCAGCAGTACATTGAACTTTATGAAAAAATGTTAGAGCGTCCGCTGATTACCCCAAGATTCTCATGAAGAATTTAATCATAGCTGAAGCTCTTTTGAAATCAATTCGTTTCAAAGGACTAAACTATTGCGCGATTTCCTCCGGCCCACAGGGCCTGCGGGCCGGAGGAAAATATATGGTATCGTTAAATACACAAACTTCAAAATTAAGATGATAATGACTCATGACCCCGTAATACTTCTTCTGGAGAGAGACCCCTATCTTCAACCGTATGAAAAAGATCTCAGACGGCGGTTTACCCGAATTGCTAAAACGGAAAAAATCCTCACCGGCAATACGATCCGTCTGGCGGATTTTGCTTCAGGTCACGAATACTTCGGTCTTCATTTTTACCGTAACGAATGGGTTTTTAGGGAATGGGCGCCCAATGCCGATGCAATATATCTGATTGGAGATATGACGAACTGGCAGGAGAAAAAAAGGTTTGCTCTTGAACGCATCAACAGGGAAGGGGTGTGGGAAATCCGCATGCCCTCGGATGCAATGGGACACGGCGATTTGTATCGGCTTCGGATCCACTGGTCCGGAGGGCAAGGAGACCGGATACCCGCTTATTCACGAAGGGTGGTTCAGGACCCCGACACGCTGATTTTCAATGCTCAGGTCTGGCTTCCTATATCACCTTATATCTGGAAATGTACGGATTTTCAACTTTCGAAAGATGCGCCTTTGGTTTATGAAGCCCATGTGGGTATGGCCCAGGAAGATGAGAAGGTCGGTTCTTTTCGAGAATTTACCTTGAGAACCCTGCCGCGTATCGTTGATGCAGGCTACAATACGCTCGAGCTGATGGCGATTCAGGAGCATCCATATTATGGATCCTTTGGTTACCAGGTTTCCAGTTTTTTTTCTGCTTCGTCACGGTTTGGAACCCCCGAGGCACTCAAAGAGCTTGTGGACACGGCCCATGCTTTGGGTCTTCGTGTAATTGTAGACCTGATTCATTCCCATGGCGTCTCAAACGAAGTAGAGGGACTGAGCAGATTCGACGGCACACGATATCAGTATTTTCATGACGGCCCGCGCGGAATTCATGAAGCCTGGGATTCCAGATGCTTCGATTATGGTAAGTACCAAGTACTTCATTTTTTGCTTTCCAACTGCCGTTTCTGGTTGGATGAATACCGTTTTGACGGTTTCCGTTTTGACGGTGTCACCAGCATGCTCTATCTGCATCATGGATTGTCCAAGGCCTTCACTTCGTACGATGACTATTTTGACAACAGTGTGGACGAGGATGCGCTCACATATCTGGCTCTTGCCAACAAGCTCATCCATGATATTCGCCCCGATGCCGTTACCATTGCCGAGGATATCAGCGGAATGCCCGGTCTGGCCGCCCCTCCTTCATTCGGCGGCATCGGATTTGATTATCGTTTTGCCATGGGAATTTCCGATAACTGGATCCGTCTTGTTAAGGACGTGCCGGATGAGAAATGGCACATGGGGCATCTGTGGTATGAGTTGACCAACCGCAGACGGGATGAAAAGACCATCAGTTATGCCGAATCTCACGATCAGGCTCTGGTTGGCGATAAGACGCTCATCTTCCGGATGATCGGTTCAGACATGTATGATGCCATGCACTCAGGGTGTGAAAACCTCAACGTAGACAGAGGACTGGCACTTCATAAACTCATACGCTTGATCACCCTTTCCACAGCAGGCGACGGCTATCTCAACTTTATGGGAAATGAATTCGGGCATCCTGAATGGATCGATTTCCCCCGGGAAGGAAATAACTGGTCTTTCAAATATGCCCGGCGTCAATGGCACTTGGTGGATGATGACACACTTAAATATCGTTTTCTTGCCAATTTCGACAGAGATATGATTTTATTGGCCAAGCGTTTCAAACTCCTCGAATCTTCAGGACCCCATCTTCTTTATGAGCATTCGGATGACAAGGTCATCGTTTTTAGACGGGCCGGGCTTGTATTTGTATTTAATTTTCATCCGGCCTCTTCGTATACCGACTATTGCTTTGAAGCAACGCCCGGCAAATATCAGATGGTTTTCAACAGCGACACACCTGAATACGGCGGCCATTCCCGCTTGATTCCGGACCAGTGTCACCTGACGCTTGGTGATCTTTCAAAACAGCAGAACCGGAATATGCTCAGCCTGTACATACCTAACAGAACTGCCCTAGTTTTGAAACAAATTGAATAGCAATAAGGTTGACTTAAGTGTTCCCAGAGAGCGGGATGGAAGACGTTCTTAGAAAATAGATAAGAACAAATGGATGCAACTGTTTTCCTCATTTTTCTTTCCTATTTCTTGCTCAATGGTTTTGGTCATTTTAGAAAAACACCCCGAGTGCTCAATCTATTGTGATTTTATGAACGTATTTTACCCAGTTAAATCCATAATGTCCCTCTGCCACAACACGCAGCGGAAAACCATGC
>JASFGF010000102.1:0-8258 GCA_050123915.1 Desulfobacterales bacterium
TTCATGATGACAATTTGCCGCTTTGTATTACCTCCAGACACCGGAATGACGGAAGCACCGAGCTTTTCCGCTCCATAGTGGATTCCAAGACCTCCTGTAAAGAGTCCGTATCCATAAGCATTGTGAATAATGTCTCCCCGTGTTGCACCGCCGGCAACCAGTGATCTGGCCATCAGTTCAGCCCAGGTATTGACATCCCTGGCCGTATACCCGACAACCGTCGGTTTTCCTGTGGTGCCGGATGAGGCATGGATGCGAACGACATTCTCCATTGGAACGGCAAACATGCCGAAAGGATAATTGTCCCTCAAATCCTCTTTTACCGTAAATGGAATTCGTTTTAAATCTTCAAGGGACTGAATGTCATTGGGGGTTAGATTGTTTTCCTCAAATTTCTTACGATAAAATGCTACATTTGCGTAGACGCGATCAATCGTCGCCTTGAGCCGTCGCAGTATGATGGCCTCGAGATCTTCTCTTGGCATGGTTTCGAATCCGATGTCGAGAATCATTGCAATACTCCTTTCAGAAACAGTTTATTTTGAAACCTTTAAACACAAAAGCTGCGGGTTTGAAACCCACAGCTTCAAAAAAGAAAACCATGGGGTTTCTTTTTTTGTCTACCCATGGTTTTTAACAAGTTGGTTCTTTTCTACCTTGCCGCCCCATGGATAGACCTCCTAAAAAGGAATCCATCCAAAAAACTAAAAAAACCAAAGTAGAAAAATCGAAACCGCATGCATTATACCCTTAATTATATTAGCCCCTTATGTTTTTGCAATGTGAGGGCAATCTTTATTTGATGGTCTATATTGGATGAATAAAATTATGTCAAGAAAAAAGATATGTTATGATAAAAATGAATCATCTCCCGTTTAGCTGTAGTTAGTTAGGGTAAAATAGGTGTGGTATCTCCAATTGAGGAAGTGTGCTCCCTAAGGGTACAAGGGGTCAAGGATTCAAGGGTTCGAGTGAAATATTAAAGAAATACAAAGCATTGAAAGTCTGACAAAAGTCATACGAAAGTATGTTAAAGGCGCTGATAAAGTTTTTAGAAAACAAATCCTTGAATCCTTGACCCCTCGAATCCTTGGCCCCTCTTCTCCAACTAAGTTTGGAGAAGATCTAACAAATTTATTCCTGCAAACCCCCTTTAAAGTCAGCTTTTCGTTTTTCAAGAAACGCCTGTGTCCCTTCCTTGGCATCGGGACTTGCCAGACAGATGGCAAATGCATCGATTTCAATACGGCATCCCGTTTTGAGATCGACATCCATGCCGTTGTTGATGGCCTGCTTTGCCGCCCTAAGAGAGACCTTTCCTTTTGAAACAATGATCCTGGCGACATTCAGAACGTCATCCATGAGTTGATCCTGTGCACACACTTTATTGACCAATCCCATGGCTTGCGCTTCAGCTGCGGGAATCATTTTGCCGGTGAATATCATCTCTTTGGCCCTGTTTTTTCCGATGAGTCTCGGCAGTCTCTGGGTACCGCCAAATCCGGGAACAATCCCCAGATTAATTTCCGGCAGACCGAACATGGCGTTTTCAGAAGCATAAATAAAGTCACACGCAATGACAACCTCACATCCGCCACCCAAGGCAAAACCGTTGACCGCGGCGATGACGGGTATCGGCATTTCTTGCAGTTTATTGACAAGACCGTGTCCCATTTCGGAAAAAGTTTTTGCTTTAAGGGCATTAAACTTTAAAAATTCCGTAATATCCGCACCGGCAACAAAGGATTTATCTCCGGCACCGGTTAGGATAAGAACTCTAATGTCCTCATCTTCAGCAACTGTATCAATGGCATGTGAAAACTCTTTTAGTGATGCGTCATTTAATGCGTTTAAAACTTCGGGCCGGTTGAACGTAATGGTTGCGATCTGTTCTTCTATTTTAAATATAATGTTTTTATATTTCATAAGTTAACCTCCGTATCTATTTGAAATCGGGTTGGGGTTTCTTTCCATCAATGCCGTCGGATTCGTCTCCTTGATATATTCCTTGATTCCCTCAACGATCGCTTCCGACATTCGATCCTGATAGGCTGTGTCGTTCAGTCTTTTACATTCTCTGGGATTGCTGATAAAAGACGTTTCAATGAGTATGGCAGGCATTTGGGCCCCTAGAAGAACATAAAAGGGTGCTTGTTTGACGCCTTTGCTCTTTATTCTGCTATAGTGCTTTCTTAAATGACGATTCATCGACCTCTGGACATGAACCGCCAGGCGACTCGATTCGTTGATCTTGGCATTTTGCATAAGATCGCTCAAAATGGTCTCCAGATCACTGATATTTTTTGTTGACGTCGCATTTTCTCTTGCAGCAACCAAAATGGCATCATTATCCGTGGCCAGATTCAGAAAAAACGTCTCGATGCCATAGGCCCGTCTATCCCGGACAGCATTGGTGTGTATGGAGATAAACAGGTCTGCATTTTTTGTGTTGGCGATAGCGGTTCGCTCCTCCAATGTCAGGTTTCGATCGCTATTTCGGGTCATGATGACCTCACAGCCCAACTCTTTGCGAATTTTTTTTGCGAGCCGCCGGGCCAATTTCAAAACAACGTGTTTTTCATGAACCCCCTTTAAATATCCCGGCGCTCCGTAATCACGTCCGCCGTGACCCGGATCGATGACGATGCGGCTTACACCCAAAGCAAGCTGCTTTGCCAGAGCGCCTGCGGGAATCCTGGCATTCTTTTTATCCACCTTTATCACCGGCTGTGCCGGTTTGTCGACGGTCCCCCAAACGTCGATAACGATTCTGAAGGGATTTTTCAGTGAAAATATTTTATATGTCTGAAAAGACTTGATATCCACAACCACCCGAACCTGGTCGATTGCATACTGGCCGGCTCGCGCGTCAATGAGAAGATCATCATTGATTGGAACAATTTTTTTGATGTCTTTTTTCAGCCTGCTGTTGTTTAGATCGACATATAAACGCTGGGGTTTTTTGATGAACGCATCTTTTTTAAGAAGTCTATGGGTGTATGACACGTCTTTGTCTGCATCGATGACAACCCGGGTATAACTCGGATTTGACCAGTATCGTAGCCCTAAAACCTTAGCGTCCTTGTCTGTATCCCCTTTCAATTCCTTTTTAACCGGAAGTGGTGTTGAGGTTAATTTCTCAATTTCCGCTTCAATACTGTCAGCTTCGACCCTGGCAATATCTTTTTTAGGTATTTCTTTTTTAGAGGCTCTTTTCGGGGTCTTTTTGTAGGACATCTGACGCAAGGCATACTCAGCCTTTTGTATGTATTTGCTTTTCTGAAAATCACTGATAATACGTTCATAAATATCAATGGCCGTTTGCTTATCAGATGTTTTGAATGATCGCTTGTACAGCTCCTGATAAAGTTGCCCGGACATATAAAGCCCGGCAGCGGCCCATGGACCTTTAGGGTCGTGGCGGTAGACCGCTTCAAATTTCTCGATACAACTCAACCATTTATCTCGATATTTCTGTTTTCTGGGACTATGTCGAAGTTTTTTATAACAGGCTTCAGCCTTATAATACTGATCCTTTGCCGTGGCTGCGGATAATACCCGTGGCCACATCATAAAAAGCATACAGAGGATAAGAATAGATGAAAAATATATTTTTGGGTAATTAGTGTTCATCCATAAACCTATATTAGGCACAAATTAAAGTACAATGGTCTTGGACTTCTCCTGTAATTCATTCAGATAATTTAAAGCATCCAGCGGTGTCATTTTCGAAATATCGAGCTTTTGCAATTTTTCTATGATGAGATGATCCTGCTTGGAAAAGAGTTGAAGCTGCATATGCTTTTTTTCCGAAGCATTTACATCTTCGGGCAGGGTGAATGACCGCCTCAACCCGTGTTCGTCATTTTCAATATCATAAAGAATCTTTTTGGCACGCTGGATAACCGGGCCGGGGATACCCGCAAGTCGAGCCACCTGTATTCCATAACTTCTGTTTGTACCCCCGTCTACCAGCTTCCTCAGGAAAATAATTTCATCATTCCATTCTTTGACGGCAATATTATAGTTTTTAGATCGGGACTTTAGACGTGCCAATTCCGTTAATTCATGGTAATGAGTGGCAAAGAGCGTTTTAACCCCGTGCCCCTTTAAATCATGGAGGTATTCCGCAACCGCCCATGCAATGCTGAGTCCGTCAAAGGTGCTGGTCCCTCTGCCGATTTCATCCATGATAACGAGACTTTTCTGTGTTGCGCTGTTTAGAATATTGGCGGTTTCCTGCATTTCGACCATAAATGTGCTCTGACCCTGAGAGAGATTGTCCAGTGCACCCACCCGTGTAAAGATTCTGTCCGTAACATTCATTGAAGCCCGAGCCGCCGGTATAAAAGAACCCATTTGGGCCATAAGCACCATCAGCGCCACCTGCCTAAGGACCGTCGATTTGCCGGCCATGTTAGGACCGGTGATAATCAGTATTTGATTTTCAATATCGTCCATCTGGATGGTGTTTGGCACAAAACGTTCTCCGGCAATCATTTTTTCCACCACTGGATGACGCCCGTCCTCAATCAGAATATGTCCATTGGTGTTAAACTCCGGCCGGTTGTAGTCATTTTGGTCGGCAACTTCAGCCAGGTTCAGCAAACAATCCAAACGGGCCAGAAAGTGTGCCACCTGCTGAACAACAACATTGTTTTTGATCACCTCGTCTTTTATCTGATTAAACAATTCATATTCAAGGATGGCCCGTTGATCTTGGGCACCCAGAACTCTTGTCTCATACTTTTTCAACTCATCGGTAATATAACGTTCTGCATTCACAAGCGTCTGTTTGCGAACATAGTGCAAAGGAACATCTTTTGATCGGGCTTTGGGAATCTCTATAAAATATCCGAATACCTTGTTATATCTGACTTTAAGCGTGCTGATTCCCGTTGAACCCTTCTCTTTTGCCTCGAGTCTTACCAGCCATTTTTTGCCGTCCCGGCTTATGGAAATCAACTCATCCAGTTCATCATTGTAGCCGGTTTTGATGATACCGCCTTCATTGATCGTCGGTGGTGCATCTTCACGTATGGCGTTATCGATCAGGCGGGCCAGATCAGACAAGCTGTCGATATTCTGATGGCATTTAAAGCGTTCTGAATTAAGGTTTGAAAGCAAAGACCATATGTCCGGCAGACTGTTCAAAGAATGCTTTAACGCAACAAGATCCCGGGCATTTGATTGGCCCATGGCAATTTTACTTCCAAGGCGTTCGAGATCATACACCGATTTTAATTTTTCCCGGATATTCCGGCGGATCGCTATCTTGGCCTTTGCCTCTTCAACGGCTTGCTGCCTTGATTCTATCTCGGAGACATCCATTAGCGGATACCGGATCCATCTTTTCAACAGCCTGCCACCCATGGCTGTAACCGTACGATCCATAATACCGAGCAATGTTCCTTGTCTGGATCCTGTAAGTATACTTTTATTTATTTCAAGATTACGGAAACTTATATCATCAACAATAAGGTAGTTGCTAAGAGAATAGGACTCAATACCTGATAAATGCTCTATTTTTTGTTTTTGAGTTTCTCTAATATAAAAAACAAGGGCACCGGCCGCACGAACGCCCGCTTTTAAATGTTCGCAGCCAAAACCTTCAAGGGAAAGGGTTTTGAATTGTTCAACGAGTCTTTCACGTCCCCTGCTGAAGTTAAATGCGGTATCGGATATAAAGGTGATGGATCGGTCCGCCATGGCATTTAGAATCGATGAATAAAACCGGTCGCTTTTACACGACTCCGGAAAAAGAACTTCACTGGGTGATATTCGAAGTGCCTCGTCAACAATTGAATTCATATCATGAGACTCTGTGACCCGGAAAGCTCCGGTTGAAATATCCAAATAACTGAGTCCGACAGTATCATCGTTGCGGGCCAGGGCAAGAACATAATTATCTGACTTTTCATCCAGCAGTTCATTGTCAATAATCATACCCGGAGTGATAACACGTACGACTTCTCTTTTGACCAAACCTTTAGCCAGGGCAGGATCTTCAACCTGATCACATATCGCAACTTTGTAACCTTGATCGATAAGACGGGCGATATACCCCTGAACAGCCTTGTACGGTACACCGCACATGGGAATCGGGTTTTCATCTTTCTTGTTTCTGGAAGTTAAGGTGATGTCAAGAGCCTTGGATGCAACTTCGGCATCCTCAAAAAACATTTCATAAAAATCCCCCATCCTGTAAAAGAGTATCGTATCCGCATACTTTTCCTTGATGGACAGATACTGTTTGATCATGGGAGTTTTCTTCAAAAGTTTCATATGGCTCAAACAAATAAAATAAAATCACGAAAACACGAAAAAAAGGAAAGCACCAAAACCATCATCTTTTCCGTGTTTTCGAATTTTCGTACTTTCGTGATAATTTTTTTTCTTTTCCCGCTTTAGCGTTAATAAAGACGGGATCTCCGTTACAATAGAACCGGTTTGTTCGCCTTGGCTATTTAAAAAGATTAATAAAATATTTAGGTCGTTCCGGTCATGTTTTGATCTTCGGACACTGCCTGGCTGTCAAAAGCGCTACTCTTTAATGAATCAATCTCCTTTTTAAGTACGGATATCTCTTCCAGTTGAGAAGTAGCTGCGGCGTTTAAATTTTTGATGGTTTTTTTCGATTTGAATCGTTCAGACAGACTGATGAAATAGGCGATTAAAAACCCTGCAAGGAAAAAAACAAGAAAATAGATGGCATTGGGCAATTCCTGAATCTGAAAAGGTTCGGAAAAGGGAATATCGATCTGGATGCCTTGTTTCGCCAGAAAATAATCTTTGTTTGAAAAAAAGATAATCGCGATAAGGCCGAGAAAGATTACACAGAGAACGATCTTAGCTTTTTTCATTTTTATCTCCTTTATTTTCAGATTGTTAATTCCATTTTATCAAAGTGTGGCTTCAAATTGTTGCAAGTGGCCTGCAAATGCTCCGGAATGACACGCACATCGGCAAACACGGTTAATGCATTGGTATCACCGAACCATCTTGGGACAATATGGAAATGGAGGTGCTCTTCAACACCGGCACCTGCCACTTTCCCGAGGTTAAGCCCGACGTTAAAGCCGTCTGGATTCATCACCTTTTTTAATATCCCCACAGACTTCTCAACGGTCTCGAGAAGATCTGCCATTTCGTTTTTATGCAATTGTTCAAGCAAGGATAAGTGACGGGTCGGTGCGACCAACAGGTGACCGTTGATGTACGGATATTTATTCATAACGACCATGGTTACCTCTCCTTTGTATAAGGTCAGGTTATCCTGATCCGAAAGCGCTCTGCAAAAGATACATCCCTCATCTTTTTCACCCAGAATATATTCCATACGCCAGGGAGCCCACATGGTTTTCATATTGTATATTCCTCATCAAGTGTTTGCTGTTACCAGTTCATCTACCCTTTTCGGACTCAAAACTCAACCCTTTTCTAATTTAAGCGGTACGACGTTCAGGTCACCCCAAATACCGACGTTATCATCGATAATGACAACAATTCCCCTAACGCCTTCAATATGTTTCCCAAAATCGATGGCCGGTTGAATATTGGTTTTTGATGTGACTCGATTTCCAATGGACGTCGCAGCAGCATCAGCAAGGGAACAAGAATCTGACACCACGCAGACGGCATCCGCCTTTCCCAGGCTTAACGAATGACCGACGGTTCCCGATGATGTGCATATGGATATAGGTTTTTCCCTTGATTCAATACAAATTCCCATACGCAAGCTTAAAGGAGATTTGCCCGCAAAAATACCGATCGTAACAGGACTCTTTAACCTTAAAAAAACATCCCCACCATTTTCCACCACCACTTCATCACTATCTTTTAGAAGGCCGCTACCCACATGTTCGGCAATGGCACCGGCCACCGCCGCCATTGGGCCAACCCCGGCCTTTTCACCCGCAAGCGCCATCTCATTGACGATCACCGGTTCGGGACCCTGAACCCGCCATGGCCTGAGCGTCCGAGCGAATTCAGGATACCTTTTTATGTAGTTTTCTATATATCCTCTCTTTTCTAAAATCAGCTCCCTTGTTATGTCTTCAAGGGATTTTAAAGCTTGTACAAATAGATCTGTTTCTTTAACGGTCACTCTGAAATTGACCAAATGTTCCTTTACGACCAAATTTCGATAAGACCGCTTCTGGGATTTAAATATTTCGTGTTTTTTATTCGGACTTCTGGATTTTTTCATGCTGGACCATTCGGATATCCAATTTGCTGAGCCCTTGGGAAATTTTTCT
>JASFGF010000103.1:0-8167 GCA_050123915.1 Desulfobacterales bacterium
AACCAGGCTGATTCTTTGTCGAAGGGCCCGACATTCAGGCAAGGCCAAGGTTTGATTTATTTCATTTTGACCCACAAAGAATATGTTGATGAGTTTTTCTTCCGGGAGCTCTATGTTGGATAACAGGCGAATATGTTCAAGAACGTCTTTTGATAAGCGGTGGACCTCGTCTATGATGAGCAGAACACTTCTATTTTCCGAATATACTTTTTTTAAAAATTGGCTGAAATAAACAATAAAATCTATTTTGCAGTCAAATTTCTTTGGAATATTGAATGATAATGCAACAAAATTAAAAAATTCAATGAGATCCAATGCAGGGTCCGTAATGTTTGCCACCAGCGTATCTTCTTCGACACTCTCCAATAGTGCATTAATCAATGTTGTTTTGCCTGTACCCACGTCTCCTGAGACAAGCAGAAATCCCTTTTGGTCGATAACGCCATATTTTAATGTGGCCAGTGCTTCCTTATGCTTCTCTCCGAGCCAAAGAAACTTTGGATCTGTGCTTAACTGGAATGGTTTTTTAGCGAGACTGTAATAAGATAGGTACATATATAGATTTTACCGATTTTTTGTTCGTGTCCATGGAAAAACCCACCTGGTGAACACTCATATTTTTTTTGTAAATCGTTGCCCCTGAATTTCGCAAAAATTTATTCGTTCATATTTAGGATGGCGCTATGCATCGACCGGTCATAATGGACCGGAGACGGACTTCTTTTTAAATAGATGACATGCCGTGAGTCTGATACGTTATTGGATACTTGTTGTTCTTGCTGAAAAGAAAAGTCGCCCATTATTGTATTCAGCTGATTTCTAAGAACTGAATATGAATAGTGACGGGAAGCGACGTCGTAGTTTGTATTGACCATTTTTTCTTTTAGTTCATGGGATTCAATAATTTCTTTTGTTTTATGAACCGTGTTTTTTGTGAGAAAGCCATCCATAGCAATCAGTTCAAAACCTTTAGGTTCTATATCTCTGATAAATGTGGCATATCGATTGACCAATATCGGTTTTTTAAAATAAACGGCTTCGATAAGCGCATTGCCGAATCCTTCGCAGACGCTTGGATATGTGATAAAATCCGCACAAGGATAGATATCCCACAGTGTATACTCTGTCTGATAATCTCCATTTCCATTCCAGGGGTCTGAAATTTGTGTGGTTAACATACGAAGGTCTACCCCATGTTCCAGGGCATAGTCTTTAAGCCATTTTGCGTATTCAAAACCCTCATCACCGGCTTCGTGAGATACCACCAGTTTATAACGAGGATCCTTGAGCTCCTTCACCAGTTCAATGGCTTGCTCTATACCTTTTCGCTGGATGATGCGCGTGGGCTGTAAAATAATTTTATCATCGGGATTTAAACCAATGCTCTTTCGAAAGGCCAGAACCTTTTTTTCATCCACAACAGGTGGATGCTCGAAATCCAACACATTTGGAACAATGATCGAAGAAATTCCCGTACGTAAAGCCATTTGTTCCAAAGCTTCTGAATTGATGACCACGTGCCGGATGTTGGGTATGTTGGGTGGAAATGCCATTCGCAGATAATCGCTCACCGCATTGACCGAAAACCGGTCCCTTTCCCAGTAGAAGTCATGATGGTGGGCAATGGTAGGGATTTCTGTTTCCGCTATTGTCTCCGCCAAAGCAAGTCCTAAAGGAATGTTAAGTGGTATGGTCAGGGCGTTTTCGACGACTAAAAGATCAATGTGAAACTGATTGATAAAATTGTAGAGTTGAATTTTCAAATAAGATCTCAAGGCGTGTATCAATTCGGTAATGGTGTGCTTTCTGCCAGTTTTCCCAAAAATCTGTGAATTGATCCATTGGTTTTGATCATGCTGAAAATGGGCCTTGGGTTCAAGAAAACTCTTTTCAGGATTCCGATCCAATTCACCGGCGAACCAGAAACAGTTGTGTCCGTTTTGTTCGAGGACCTCCGACCACTTGCTGGCTTCCAAAGAAACCCCGTCGATTCCAGCAAAACGTGTTGAAACAAATCCGACGTTTTTCTCCTTCATTTAACGCCCCCATAGAAACATTATAAATATAACTAATATTATGAATATGTTGACCAGTCGTCATCCTTACATTTATTGTCGGACTGTAAAGTTAAAAGTATAGAAAATTATAGCAAAAGCTATGCCAGACGGGATGTTGTTAAGTAATATAAGATATTATAGATAGTTATAATGTTTTAAACAAAAACCGGGATGCGATATTGAGTAAAAAACATCTAAGAACTGTGAAATTATTTACACAATTTTAACAGTAATAGCCTATAAATTATATTTGTTTGTCGGGAAAAGGCCCAAAATCGATATGTTAACAGGGATCGTTGACGGGGCGATGTATTTCAGAATGAAGCGGGGGAAACCCCGTGAACACCGACAATGAATGTAAGTTGATCATTTCCGCGACGTTTAGCACAATGCCGAAACAGCCTCGGGCACTTTTGAAAGAGGTCCCTTGAAGTCCGGGGTCGGAATATCCGAGATCTGAAGCGTTTGCAGAATTTTACGGGTATCCACCGTTACCCTTCCGGCACCTTTACTGTCATCGACCCAATAGGTTTTCATTCCAGTATGTGCAGCAATCAGGTCATTGACGGGATCGTTGCCGACCATCATGCAGTTTTCGGGGGTTTCATTGATTTTTTGACTGATTTCCAAATAATACTCGATTCTGGGTTTACAAAAAGACATGTTTTCGATGTGGGTCACCAAGTCGAATGGCAAATGGTCCAATTTGGCCCACGCCAGACGCTTCATCTGGACACTGAAGGGGAAAATCGGGTTGGAAGCCAGCACCATTTTTAAGCCGGTTTGAACGATGTTGTCCATGGTTTCATACAAATGATCCGGTAGCGTAAAATGGGCTTCAAGATTGTCGTACTCGGTCTCATAAAAATACAAAAACCGGTTCCACAGTTCTTTGCGCCGGTCCTTATAATCTTGAGCAAAAGCCGTCATGAAGTATTCGGCATTCGTCATTTCACCGTTGTTTTGCACCATGGCACGGGTGGCCATGATCAGTTGCTGGACGAATTTATCAGGGGGCATGATGTCCTGAAAAAGCGTTTCTATCTTCCGGAAATACCCCTGGTAAAACCTGGCTTCGTCAAATAAAATCAATGTATTGTCTAAATCGAGCAAAATGGCTTTTAACATATCTTAAAATTTATCCTTATTTATGGGTGAACACCAACTAAAGCTTTCCTACAATATTTAAATCCGGAAAATTCTTGATCCGCCGGTAGTGCCTTGCAGCATCTGCGGAATAAATAAAAAGGGCTGTCCATATCAAAACAAAAGCGAATATCCGGGCGCTTGAAATTGGCTCATTGTACAAAAAAACACCCAAAAGAAACATACAGCTCGGTGCGATATACTGTAAAAAACCGACAGTGGAAAGATTCAGCCGCCTCGTTCCCAGCGTAAAGAGAAGAAGTGGAAAGGCTGTAAGAAAAGCAGCCCCTACAAGAAAAAGATCGATTTTGATGCTAATGTGAAATAAGGCTCCGATTCCCTTGCTGTTTAGATAGAGGATATATGCCAAGGCCGGACCTGAAAGGAAGAGTATTTCTGTAAATAGGCCCACCAGGGAACTGACCGGGGCTACTTTTCGGATCAAACCGTAAAATCCGAAAGCAAAGGCAAGGGACAGGGCGATCCATGGAAATTCTCCGTAATAAAAAGTTAGATATAGTACCGCGGTTGCGGCCAGTACCAGAGATATCTTCTGCATGCGTCTTAATCGCTCTTTGAGAAAAACCATTCCCAACAAAACATTGATCAGCGGGTTGATGAAGTATCCCAGACTCGCCTGGAGAATATGTTCATTGTTAATCGCCCAAATATAGATGAACCAGTTGAATCCAAGAAGTATTGTTGTGGGAAGCAGCATCACGAATGTTTGTGGTTTTTTTACGGCCACCATGAATTCATTCCAGTGCCCCTGGGATAAAAGTATAATAATCAGAAAAAGAAAGGACCAGATCACTCGATGCATGATGATTTCAAATGCAGGGATATTATGCAGTACTTTCCAGTAGATGGGGCTTAACCCCCAGATCAAAAATGCCGACGATGCATACACCGCACCGGACAAGGATTCTTTCTGTGATTTTGAAAAATTGATGGTTTTCATAAAATAATTGAGTTTTACAGGGAACTGAATTGAAAAATCATTCTCCATAGACCATTTAAAAATTGATGTCAAAAGATATCCACCTTGACACAGCACAGGGAATTCAAATAAAAAAATGTAACGCGTTTTTTTTACTTTTATATAAATAAAGGAGAACGAAATGCCTCAAATTGTGGCAATTTATGGAAGCCCTAGACGGAAAGGGAATACCGCAACCTTGCTCAAGCATGCTGTTCAGGGAGCCGTTGACGCCGGCGCCCAGGTTGAGGAGATTATTTTAAGGGACTTAAAGATGTCTCCTTGCTTGGAAATATATGCCTGTAAAAAGGAAGGGAAATGCGCCATAAAAGACGATTTCCACAATGTTGTGGATCAAATCCTGGCGGCTGACGGATTAATTCTTGCCAGTCCAATTTTCTTTTATACAGTGAGTGCCCACACGAAAATCTTAATGGATCGATGCCAGTCGTTGTGGGTGAAAAAATACTGGATAGATAAAGTTCCTTTCGGTCAATGGGAGCCTAAACGAAAGGGCCTCTTTATTTCAGCCGGGGCGACCAAAGGCAAAAAGCTTTTTAATGGTGTCCTTTTGACGGTGAAATATTTTTTCGACGTGTTAGACATGGAGCTTTTTGGAACGCTTTTGTATCGAAGCCTGGAATTTGAAGATGATGTTTTAAAACATCCGGAATATCTTGAAGAGGCCTACGAGGCCGGCAAGGCGCTTACTAAAATGATAAGAGTTTCCTTTTAGAAAAATGTGATGTATCTCACCAGGCCGCATCCACTATGAAGTAGATTCGAATATCAAACGTCAAGTCTGCTGTCATGACCGCTGATTTTAATTTTGATAGTGGATATCGGCCGTATTTTCAAGAAAGGATTTTTCCCAACTTATTCGAAATGTTGGAATTTTGAGCATAGGAAATCCGACTTCCCGAGTGTGATTTTTAAATTTATAAACAATCCTCCTTGACAAGGTTCGCTTGACTCTTAAATTTTAAAAATAATGAGAAAAATAGTTGTTTTCGAAACAGAAAGGATGATGACTATGCGTTACTTACTATCGGTATTCCTTATATTAGCAGTTTCAACATCTGTATTCGGAGCCACAGGCTCTTTGGTTACGTATCAGGTCGATGGTAAATCCTATGAAGGGTATTTCATTAATCCTGCCAAACAATCGTCCTTGATATTGCTCATTCATGACTGGGATGGTCTGACAGATTATGAGATCAAACGGGCCAATATGCTCTCAGAATTGGGTTACACGGTTTTTGCTGCCGATTTATTTGGTGCCGGGGTGCGGCCAACCAAGGTGACGGACAAGCGTCAGCATACCGGTGAACTCTATAAAAACAGAGAGAAGATGAGAGCATTGATTAACGGTGCCATCTCTGAGGCCAAGGCTCGAGGGGCCAATGTCAAGAATGCTGTCGCAGCAGGCTATTGTTTCGGCGGTGCGGCGGTGCTTGAATCGGCGAGATCCGGGGCAGATTTCAAAGGTTTCGCCACGTTTCATGGCGGCCTTAAGACACCGGAGGGTCAAAACTATGCCGAGACCAAAGGAGAAATTTTAATTATGCATGGTACCGCCGATACGGCCATCACAATGGATCTGTTTGCTGCTTTGGCCAATGAACTGGAAGCAGCCGGCGTTGCACACGAGATGATAACCTACGGTGGTGCACAGCATGCGTTTACGGTGTTTAACGACAAACGTTATCAGGAAAATGCGGACAAAAAATCCTGGATGCGGTTTATTAAATTTCTTGAGGATACATTAAAGCCATAAGCATTTTCTTTTCGCGAGTTGAATCGCAGGTTGGAATTCGAAGATGATATTTTAACGTATCCGGAATATCTTGAAAAGGTCTATGAGGACGGCAAGATACTTGCTTGATCATTTTTAACAAAACTCATAATTTTTTTTTCTGAAACGATGAGTTTTTATTTTGAATATGTTTCTCAGGAGCCGTCTTCATTGATAAAGATATCCGGCTTCTTTCAATATCGACATTGATGACCGTCACCATGACATTCTGGTTGA
Source organism: Desulfobacterales bacterium (assembly GCA_050123915.1). Lineage (GTDB taxonomy): Bacteria > Desulfobacterota > Desulfobacteria > Desulfobacterales > UBA11574 > UBA11574. The sequence goes on from JASFGF010000103.1 coordinate 6,215, forward strand.
CCTTTACGATTTGAGCCGGATTTTTTACATATCTGTCCGACAGTTCACTGATGTGAACCAGTCCATCCTGGTGAACGCCGATGTCTACAAAAGCACCGAAAGCAGTGACGTTGGTGACAATACCCGGAAGCTTCATGCCGGGTTTTAGATCTTTGATCTCTTTAATGCCGTCTGCAAAAGCAAATGCTGTAAATGATTCTCTGGGATCGCGTCCCGGTTTTGACAGCTCATCCAGTATATCATTTAAGGTCGGTATCCCGATCATGTCTGTGACATATGTTGAAATGTCTATTTTTCCTCTGAGTGTTTTATCGGCCATCAAATCTGTTACCTTGCATCCAAGATCTCGGGCCATGGCATCGACGATGAAGTAGCTTTCCGGGTGCACGGCACTTGCATCCAGAGGGTTATCGCCCATATTTATTCTCAAAAAACCTGCTGACTGTTCGAAGGCCTTGGGGCCAAGGCGCGGCACATTCTTTAGTTCCATCCTGGATCGAAAGGGGCCGTTTTCATTTCTATAGGCCACAATGTTTTTGGCCAATTGAGGACCCAGTCCCGAAACGTATGTCAGGAGCTGGACGCTGGCCTGATTAACATCCACTCCCACACTGTTAACGCAACTTGTCACCACGTCATCTAAGGCCTGCTTTAAAAAAGACTGATCCACATCGTGCTGGTACTGACCGACACCGATGGATTTAGGATCGATTTTGACAAGCTCGGAAAGCGGGTCCATCAAGCGTCTGCCAATGGAAATCGCTCCGCGGATGGTCAGGTCGAGATCGGGAAATTCTTCACGGGCAATGGCCGACGATGAATAAATAGAAGCCCCGCTTTCGTTGACCAATATGACATGAACATTGTTAATGGATAAATTTTTAACAAAGTCTTCGGTTTCCCTGCCTGCGGTACCATTGCCGATGCCAATGGCTTCGATCTGATACTTGTGGCATAGCATTTTGACTGTTTGCGCAGCTTCCTGGGTCTTTTTTTCAGACAGATGAGGGTATATGGTTTCATGATGAAGGAATTTCCCTTGTCTGTCCAGACAGACAACTTTACACCCTGTCCTGAACCCCGGATCAATTCCCATAACCCTTTTGGCACCAAGAGGAGGGGCCAACAGGAGCTGCCGCAAGTTATCTTCAAATATCTTAATGGCCTCGACATCGGCGCGTTCTTTTGACACCAGACGCGTTTCTGTTTCCATGGATCGTGATAGAAGCCTTTTATAGCTGTCACGAACAGCGAGTTTAACCTGTTTTGAATCCTTGCCGTCCCCTTTGACAAAAAATTTGTCCAATATCAAGAACGCATCTTCTTCAGGAGGTGCGATGGTAAGGTTTAAGATGTCTTCTTTCTCTCCTCGCCGCATGGCAAGAATCCTGTGTGAAGGTGCTTTGGCAATGGGTTCTTCCCAGTCAAAGTAGTCTTTATATTTGGGGCCTTTTGATTCCATTCCGGAAGCAACGATACTTCTAATGTTTCCTTTTTCCATAAATAACCGGCGCAACCATGCTCTTGCCTTGGAATCCTCATTGATCCATTCGGCAACAATATGTCCGGCACCGGTAAGTGCGTCTTCAATTGAATCGATGTTTTTCTCATGGTCTACAAAATCAGCGGCCAATACATTTGGATCTTTTCCTGTTTGCTTAAAAATGCTTTTTGCAAGGGGCTCAAGGCCTTTTTCCATGGCAATCGTCGCTTTGGTCCGACGCTTGGGCCGGTAGGGGAGATAAATATCTTCGAGGATTGCCATGGTTTCGGCTGCAAAAACTGCTTCTTTCAATTCATCTGTAAGATGCCCGTGTTTTTCGAGAGATTTCAGTATGGTTTCCCGGCGATTATCGAGTTCCTTGAGCTGGTTCAACCGATCGCGAATTGAGGTTATGGCAACTTCATCCAGGCTTCCTGTCGCTTCTTTTCGATATCGAGCGATAAACGGAA
>JASFGF010000104.1:0-8156 GCA_050123915.1 Desulfobacterales bacterium
GTTCTTTTTTCCATAAGCCAGAAAACCTCCTGCAATACGTTATTTTTCAACCTCAACCTGCTTTTTAATTTCTCCGATATCGTATTTTTATTTTAGAAAAGATATCAACGGCTATATTTTTACACTCTACTGCTTATCAAATTTCAATTTGTGTTGTCCATAGAGGGGAGGGTTCATTTTGATAGGAAAAACTCCTGTCAAGTGGGAACTTGTCCTAATTTTTGGTGTGACGAAACAGATCAACTCTTGACAAAAAGTATCGAACCTGAGATTATTTGGTTTTTATTTTTAAATGTATTAGAATCAGACTCAATGAAATGCCATATCGATTTACAGCTTACGATATTATTCTCTATTGACTTCTTTTTATTAATTTTTTATTTAATCGGACAGGTCATCTATTATGAAATGGTTTCTTTATGCATTTAGCTTGATCTGGATCTCTTTCGGCGCCGGACTTATCATCTATACCCGCGAATCGAAAATCATGATAAAGAGACTGGTTACGGATCTTGACCGCAGAATATTATCTGCATTACCGGCTGTCTTGGGTGTTTTTCTTATCATTGCTGCGCCGGAGAGCCGTCACTCGTGGTTCATAAGATTAATCGGAATCTCGGCTGTACTTAAAGGCGGATTTATATTTTGGAACCCTCAAAACTTGTATGATAAAACTGTTGACTGGTATTTAAACGCATTATCGGATCAAACGTTTAGGTTTTTTGGAATTATTATACTCATTCTGGGTACTGTTATTTTATCCTGGATATTGTAGGCAGAAAGGAGCAATAGACCATGACGTTAACTAAAGCCCAAATCATTGAAGAAATCAGTAACAAAGACGGATTCACAAAGAAAAAATCCATTGAAATCGTGGAAACGCTGTTGGATGTCATCAAAAGCACTTTAGAATCCGGCGATGATGTTTTGATCAGTGGATTTGGAAAATTCTGTGTAAAGGAAAAAAGAGAACGTAGAGGCAGAAACCCTGCCACCGGTGATGACATGATGCTTTCAGCAAGAAAAGTCGTTACGTTTAAATGTTCCTCCAAGCTGAGGGATATGATTAACGGATAATAAACGGATATTGATATTGTAAAATCCTTTGCTCTTGATACGAAGCGAAAAACCCAATATGTTCGCAAAGCAGGTAACATAGATTTTCCATATAATCTTAACCATAATGGAGGGATTACGAACTTTAAAAGACCCTTGTCAGGCCTTTTGGATAAAACAAGGATGATGAAAATAAACATCTCGAAACAGAAATCCTACCCATTGAAACACAAGAAAAAGCATCATCAACTCCTAAAAGATTCCTGGCCCAAATTCATGTATGGAAAGAATAACGTTACTTTAATTCTTTTTTAACCCGTCACTCGTTTCTCTCCCGATCTATTGGGACAAACTCCCGTTCTTTGGGGATTTAACCCATTAAAATGAAGCTTTCCATCTATAGACAGAAAGAATGGCAACCTGATATTGAGCTATTAAAATCTGACTTGTTTAAGTTTTTGAAATGCATATTTTTCGAGGAGGTTTCCCATGGCAAAAGTCGAACCAAAAAAGAAAATCAAACGGCGAAAGATAAGCTTTTCATTTGAATCATCGAATGCAAAAGAGGTTATCCTGATGGGAGATTTTAACAATTGGAATCCAAAAAAACATCCCATGAAAAAAGATAATAACGGGAAATGGACAAAAGATGTCATCCTTCCTCCCGGACAATATGAATATAAGTTTCTGGTGGATGGCCAATGGAAAGAAGACCCCCAAAATGACCGGATTCGCCCCAACAGATTCGGAACCTACAACAATGTTTTTAACCTGACGAAACGTTGAACCGATCCATCTGCTGATAATTCAGGGTTACCCGCGCGCACTGTGCTTGGCATGCTGTCCGTAAAGCGAACATTTCACATAAAAAATAACCCAATTCCTAGAAAAACAAACATTCGTATTCAGGAGTGGATTGTTGGCATCAAATTTTTGCGTCTTTTGTCATCGAAACAGTGACAACCTTCACCTTAAACTCGCGGGTAATTTCGACGGTTCTTCCGCACACCAACTGATCAACACCCTCAAAGAACAAAACGGAAATGTCAGCAAAATTTTTATTCATACATGTAACCTTTCTTCCATGGATCCTTTTATCCTGGAAGTGTTCCAAAAAAACTTTTCCGTCACCAAGCTTTCCGACCGCCTGACATTTACCGGTGAATACAGTGATAAAATGGCGCTGGAAGGAAGCAGATTGGCTTGACTTCCATATGAGTCAATCCACCCATTGATCCTGCCAATTCCCATCATTGTAAAACACCGGAATATGGTTTTTCTTGACATTCCAGATTCCTTGGATAAACTCGGATCTGTATAATAATTGGTCCCAGCTAAGAAATCGTATGTGTTCACATTGGTTTGCTTTCTCGTGAACACCTATAAAAAATCTTTCGAACCATCATATGACGGCTTAATTCCTGAATCTTACATGAGGAGGTGACCATGAACAAAATTCTAAGAATCAATATGGGAGACAAAAACGGACCAAAGGCCCGTGAAGAACTGTTGGGCGACTATGCCGGTTTGGGCGGCCGCGGCATGACATCGGCAATTATCAGCAAGGAGGTGCCGCCGTTATGCCATCCTCTTGGAAAAGACAATAAACTGGTGATCGCCCCCGGACTTTTGAGCGGAAGCCACGCTGCTCAATCCGGACGAGCTTCGGTGGGGTGTAAAAGTCCGCTCACCGGGGGTATCAAGGAGGCCAATGTGGGCGGCCAGGGTGCTCAAGTTCTTGCCCGTCTCGGATATGCCGCCATCGTGCTCGAAGGCAAACCCAGAGATGACACCCTTTACAAGATCGTCATCAACAAAGACAGTGTAGAAATTACCCCTGACAACAGCCTAAAAATGATGGGCAACTATGATCTGGTTGACAAAATTAAAGAAGAATACGGCGATAAGGTTGCCTGCATCTCTATCGGACAGGCCGGCGAGATGAAGATGGCTGCCGCTTCCGTTGCCTTTACGGATATGGAACAAAGGCCGACCCGGCATGCAGGTCGCGGGGGTGTCGGAGCGGTGATGGGCGCCAAAGGCGTCAAAGTGATCATTCTGGATGACACCGGCATGCCCACCCGATCACCCAAAGACCCGGAAAAATTTAAAGCGGCAAACAAGGAATTTGTCCAGGGGCTTAAAAAACACCCGATAACAGGAGAAGGGCTTCCTTCCTTTGGAACAAACATCCTGACCAATGTCATTAATGAGGCCGGTGCATTGCCCACCCACAATTTTAAAACCGGTCGATTTGACGGTGCCGGCAATATCAGCGGTGAAACCCAGTCGGAAACTATGAAGGCCCGGGGCGGCATGGTTGCTCATGGCTGTAACAAAGGCTGTGTCATCCGGTGCTCCGGCATCTACAATGACAAAAACGGCAATTTTTTTACCAAAAGACCTGAATATGAAACGGTCTGGGCTCACGGCGGAAACTGCGGCATCGATGATATGGACGCCATCGCCGAACTCGACCGTATGGACGATGATTATGGTCTGGATACCATTGAAATGGGCGCCACCATCGGTGTAGCCATGGAAGCAGGTCTTGCCGAATTCGGTGATGCTCAGGCTGCCATCAACCTTCTCAAGGAAGTCGGCAAAGGAACTCCGCTGGGGCGTATCCTCGGAAGCGGCGCTGCCGTAACCGGCAAGGTCCTTGGCGTTGAAAGGGTTCCCGTGGTCAAAGGTCAGGCCCTGCCGGCTTACGATCCCCGATCCGTCCAAGGGATGGGTGTAACGTATGCCACCAGTACCATGGGTGCCGATCACACAGCCGGTTACGCGGTCACCGCAAACGTACTCAATGTAGGGGGCAGTGTAGATCCATTAAAACCTGAAGGCCAGGTAGAACTTTCAAGAAACCTTCAAATTGCCACGGCCGCCATAGACGCCACCGGTATGTGCCTCTTTATCGCCTTTGCGGTCCTGGATCAGCCGGAAACATTTAATGCCCTTGTGGACATGATCAGTGCATTTACCGGACAGAACCTTACAGCAGACGATGTTACCGAATTGGGCAAAAACATCCTTTCCTTTGAAAGAGATTTCAATTCCCGCGCAGGCTTTACGGCCAAAGATGACCGTTTGCCTGATTTTTTCAAGGCAGAAGCGCTCCCGCCCCATAATGTCATTTTTGAGGTCAAGGATGAAGATCTTGATCGGGTCTATAATTGGTAATACCCATCACTTATGATGCTGACAAATGGGGAGGCCCTCCGGGACTCCCCATTTTTTTCAACCCAAAAACACCATCTATTCTTAATCATCCCATGAAAACGGAAGTTAAAAACAATGCCATCGCAAAAATAAGTTTGACTGTAAAACCGGACCGGATGTCGCTTTTTTCTTCTCTGCTCGGACAGGGTTTTACCTTAAAAAGCCGCACAGGAATTTCCGTCCGAAATCTATTATGTCATCAAATCGGTGTGAGTGACGACTATCTCGACCAGAGGATTCAAACCATATTTTTGGACGGAAAGGTTGTTGATAACGTTGACACGGCTGTAATCCGCCAAGGATCCTCACTGGCACTTTCGGCTGCCATGCCGGGTCTGGCCGGGGCCGTTTTGCGCAGGGGCGGTGCTTATGCAGCCATGCGCAGCCAAATTTCCCATAAAAATAATACAGCAGACGATTCTGCTGAAAACGGGACCGTGCTGCTAAAGCTCTTTAATCTCGTGGCATTGGAGCTGGGGCCCCTGTTTTTAAAACAGGGTATCTGGATCGCCGGAAAAAATCTTGGAAATTTTTTTCAGAGAGTACCCGAATTTTTCTGGCATGGATGCCTGACTGTAAAAATTGACGGCAGATTTCAGGATATTCGGAAAATACCATTGATGGAATGGAGGCAGGAGCAGGTCTTTTTGAAGCTCAAATTGGAAAGCGAGTAAGTTATCTGCCACTCGGAAAGGATCATTATGTGTCCAATTCAGAAATGAGCAATTTTCCGTCGAGCAAGACCGCACAAGGGTTTTCGGTGAAATGTACTCAAGGAACGTCGCAGCCGGAAAGCCTCGGAGAACGCCGCTCGGTGGAAAAAGGGCCATTTTTGGATGGACACCAGGTCCGGCCCCTGGCAGTTTCCCGGCGATCATGTGGGGTTGAGGAATATATTTAAGAAAAACAGGACAATGTATAAAATCACATGTTGACAAATGCTGTTGTATTTGTGAATATATATACCATTCTTTTTCTAACCTTAGTTGAGCGTTTTAAATTTTAAACGGGGATAAAATATCTGTTATTTTAAAATTTGAAACCCTTAAATAATATATTTTTCCGATTTTATTTACGATACATTGAGGTAACAACCTTAAGACTTAAAAGGAGCCGATGATGAACGTGTTTCTTTATGTGGTTAGCTTTCTTTTTATTGCAACCGGGTGTTGCACAATTCTTTATACCAATGAAACCAGAAATTTTCTGAAGCGTTTATTTAATCGAATTGATCGAAAATTTCTTTCGGTTTTTGAAGCCATAATGGGAATCCTGCTTTTGGTTTCTGCAACTGCAAGCCTTCATTCGTGGCTGATTAGATTAATTGGATTGTTGGCTGTCATTGAAGGTGGTGTCATCCTATTAATACCCAAGAACCTGTATGATGAACTCATTAATTGGTATGTCAATTCACTCTCGGATCAAACCTACAGGTTGTTTGGCATTTTGTCGCTGATACTTGGAACTGCAATGTTATCTTGGATTTTATAGACACAAAGGAGAGCCCGCCATGACACTCACAAAAGCTCAAATCATAGATTCTATACAAAATCAGACCGGATTTCCGAAGAATAAATCTTCGGAAATTGTAGAGACCCTTCTTGAAATAATAAAAAATGCTCTATCGTCCGGTGAAGATGTCCTGATAAGCAGTTTTGGAAAATTTTGTGTTCGTGAAAAACGAAAGCGGAAAGGCAGGAATCCGGCAACCGGTGATGCCATAATGCTCCGGTCCCGAAAAGTCGTTACGTTTAAATGTTCCGGTAAACTGCGGAATAAAATTAACACAGAATAATAAGGAAAGTGTTTCTTATATGCTGGCCAAATTTAATAATGAGGTTTTAAAAAAAGGACCTGACGCTGTTCTTCCTCAGAATCTGAACAAAAACTGGTTGGATACATTACAAAAGATGGCAGAAGACTTTTTAGAAGCCAACTATGATCTCGAACAATGTAAAAAACCAGAAGACACTGCAGATCCAATTCTTTCAGTCTGTGTATCAGAGATATTAAGATCTCAACATAATGACATCGCCGATATTTCTGATGAAGACATATTAAAAAAGATCCCGATCTATTCCCTATCGTTAATCATAGAGGCGGTTAACAGGGAGTCTGATCTTGGAATAGAAACGCCTAACTTAGAAAACATTCTTTCATGGGACAGAATTATCAGAATAAAAGAAACCAACCCGGAATTCATTAAGGCCCTGGAACAGGCATGTATTTTACAAGTCCCGAGCACAGCGAGTTAAAAAGAATGAAAAACTTTACATAAAATTATGATTAAGATTACATAAAATTTATGGCTTTCACCTTCCGTCTTTTTTATATCCATTATAACCATCCTATTTAACTCATAAAATCATTATTTAATTCATTGTGCACGCTTTTTGCATCCCCATCACGTTATTTCACAATTCTAAAAATTTCTTTTTAAAACAATTTTTTATTAAATTAGGATGTGTACAATGATAATTAAAACTGAAAACTCTGAACTTGAAATTTCTGTCGTAACTGATGTTTATCTTGGATCAAAAGAATCAGGACAAATTTTCAAAAAGTGGGATGATTTCGAAGATAATCAAAAGCTTAAATTAGAAATCATACTTAAAAAAGTCGAGGAGCTCATCTATGAATCTGAAAAAATGTTACTAGAAGTACGAGCAACGAACAATAAAGATTCAAGTGCGCAGCGCTCTGTTAGCTTGGCACATAACTAGTGCCCATCCACAACGATTTCAAAACCGCCATCGGCAACACAACAAAATGGATTCGTCATTGCAATGATGAATCCATTTTGCCAAAATCAAATATTGTGTGAATTCAGCTGGCCGTAGTGAACCTTTACGAACTCCCCTGCCTGTCAAATCACAATAAGCATCATCGACCATGTTATGATTGAACATCAATAGAGAGCATCCAGAACCACTGGTTCAAAATCAACAAAGGTATGATATGCTGATCGTCTAAAAGACTTTTTGTTGCTTGAAAAAATGTTGATTCAGTTTTATAGATTTGTACAATTTTAAGAAAATTATTATTGTAAATGTTAAAACCCGACCTCAATTGAGGTCCATTAGGGGGATATTGTAGTGAACCCAGATCGATTCAAAACGACCTATGGATTTGGATCAAATTTAACACTTCTCGGAAAGAGGCTCTTACTTATTTACGGGGTGATCTATATCTTAGAACTTTTATTTGAGCACTGGCTAAACATTCCAGTGGTTGAGGTTCTCCAACTTTACCCTTTTAAGTATAAGAGTTTTCATTTCTGGCAGATTTTTACCCACCCGTTTATTCACAATCCCCGAGCGCCCATCAGTTTTCTGATAAACTGCATCGTATTTTATTTTTTTGTCGCGCCGGTTGAAAATGCTTTTGGCTCCAAGCGTTTTTTGATCTTTTTTTATTTGTCAGCTTTAGGTGGGGCTTTATGCGGGCTTGCCTTTAGCAGCGTATCCGGTTTTAATACACCATTTTTAGGTATGTTGCCGAGCATACTGTCCATGATTGTTGTTTTCGGGTTGCTAAATCCCGAATCGACAATATTGCTCATGTTTATATTACCGATAAAAGCAAAATATGTCAGTTATGGTACCGCCTTAATAACCCTTTTGACTTTTTTGGCCAAGGTAAATCCTCACGGTGCATATCACCTTGGTGGAATTTTTTTTGGTTATATCTATTTTAAAGGACCAAGAACTCTATTTGATCCAAATTTGATTTATACAAAGTATCTCGAGTGGCAGCTTAAAAGAAAACGATCTCGTTTTAAAGTTTTAGACGGGAATAAAAAGAAGGATGATAATAAACCAACTTATCATTGATGGTTGTTTAAATATCAAATCACCTTTTTTAATTCAGATATCAAT
>JASFGF010000105.1:0-8137 GCA_050123915.1 Desulfobacterales bacterium
AGCATTTTTCGGTGTGCTGCTTTATTATTTGGCTGATAGAAGAGGTTGTAATAAGCAGTTTTGGTTAATAATGGGAATTTTATTCGGCCCATTTTCCCTGCCTTTTATCTTTTTAAGCAAAAGAAAGACTTCATATGAAAAAAAAACTGATCCCGGAAAAAATTGAGACTAAGATTCTGAAAATCATGCTGCCGAAAGAATTATTTAAAAGAATAGAAGCCTTGTGTGCTGAAAAAGAAATGACTATTCGGGATTTTGTGACCGATGCCATCATAGAAAAATTAGAACTTGCTAACAAAGAACGGCGGAAAAAAAGCAGATTGTAGCCCGTATTGACAACACTGTGCCTTTATTGGAAAAGAGGATAATTGATGAAAAAAGTTTATGTAGACGATACCAATCAAGCAACGATAATCTGTCCCAAATGCGGATTTGAGAAAACCGTAGATGTAACGGATTTCAAGGATTCTCAAAAAAGGCTTAAAGCTAAATGTAAATGCGGTGAAACCTATCGATTCACTATCGAATTTAGAACGAAATACCGAAAGGATGTCAGGCTGCCCGGAGAATATATTGCCAAAAAAACTGGAGAAAAAGGGGAGATCATCATCCGGGAACTTTCATTGACCGGAGTCCGGTTTGAAAGCCTGAAGCCACATCAAATTTCGACAGATGATACATTGGAAGTGACATTTAAACTTGACAATCCACTGAGAAAAGAGATCCGCAAATTAGTCAAGGTGATATGGATAAAGGATCGCATTGTCGGCGCACATTACACTGAAACAAAATTTTATGAAAAAGATTTGGGCTTTTATATGAAAACATAATTGGTTAAATTTAAGCTGTAAGCACACAACCAATTTCATCCATTAGCTTGATGCGTTAACATCAGCAGCGATAAAGGCGATCAAACCCAATCATAATTAATTCGTCTAATGGGTTATCAACACACCTGTTGTATTTGTTAGACCATGGGCTCAAGCTTTTGTTGATAGGTCGATGCTTTTTCAACGTCATTCAACGCACGATAACAGTTAACGATCAATTCCAGCGCTTGTTTTGAATGTTGAAATTTTAAAAAAAACGACAGCGCGGATTTAAAATTCCCGATGTTCATGTGGCTTACACCAAGACACATGTTGAGGGGCTCATTGGCCGGAAAATACTGAATGCCTTCTGATAAAATTTTAATGGATTCATGATAGGCGCTCTTCTTTTGATTCAATATGCCCAATCCAAGATATGCACTCGAATGCGGGTGATATTGTAGTGCCTTTATGTATAATTTTTCAGCGATTCTCTCTTTATCCTTAATTTCGTCATTGGTGGCGTAATCTCCGTGATCAAAGGTCATCCCGAGTCTGGCACAAAAATCAGCATGCAATGGATAGAATTCCAATTTATCCACAAGCTCAATGGCATCCACAATTTCGGGAATCAGCTCATGGTATCGGTTTCGTAATGTTTTCCCAAACGATAAGACATCTTCTCGGGATAATTGGGGATCGGTTTCAAAATACTTAATATCCTCAATTTTGGTTAACCAGATATCATCGGTAATCTTCATTTTTTTCTTGTATTCTTCATACAGGTAAGTCCCGGGAAACAGCGATAGAATAAAAAAATGAATGACCAGGGGTTTAATCGTCTTGATAAGATCAATGGTGTCGGAAATGGTCTGGTGTGTCTCTCCGGGACAACCGTATATAAAATAGGCGCGGGGCAAAATACCGTATTTTAATGTCATGGCAAACGCTTTTTCAATGTCATCGTTGGCAATTTTCTTGTTCAAAAGAGTTCTGATTTTTTTCGAGCCGCTTTCCACACCGTAGCTGATCTGAATACAACCGGCTTTTCTCATCCAGTAAAGGATGTCTTCACTCATATAGTTGACGCGTGATATGGCCACCCATGTGATGTTCAGCCCCTTTTCCAGTATTTTTCTGCAGATGTCGATCACCCGATTTTTGTCAACGCTGAAAGTGTCATCTGAAAAATAAAAAAAGTTGATGCCCTTTTTGTAAAGACGCTCGAGTTCGTCCATAAAGTATTCCACGGAATGAAACCGAACTTTTGGGCCCCAAAATTTCGGCGATCCGCAAAACCTGCATTTACCCGGACAGCCGCGGGTCAGGGACAGATGCCGGTATTCAAAATATTTCGCCGGAACCGGCAGCGCATCGATATGGTGAATCGGCTCGGCAGACGCTGTCCGGACAACCTTACCGTCTTTTCTGAAGGCAATACCTCGAATGTCTTCAATGTGATGTTCCTTATTATGTTCTAAATATTTTACGAGATTTAAAAACGTATATTCGCCTTCACCGATAACCACAAAATCAATGTCCGGAAAATGGGTTAAAAAATGTTTCCACAAAAAGGTCGGTGTTACCCCGCCAAATACAATTTTCACTTTGGGATGGATTTGTTTTGCAATTTTGGCAATTTCGATACCGCCCCATCGGTTGGCCTGCAAAATAGAAAAACCGATGATATCCGGTTTCTTTTCCAGCAAAATTTTTTCAATGGCTTGTGGGGTTTCATTTATCCTGCACCAGTTCAATATCTCCACATCGTAATGGTTCTCTTTTAAGACAGAACCCACGTAATACAGGCCGATGGGAGGAACGATCACATCCTGGATGTCGGCCCGTTTTTCAAGCCAGTACGGATATATCAGCAATATTTTCATGATGAATCGTCAGCGTCCTTGCAAAAAATTCGAATTGACTTTATAATTCAATTCTTTATCATAGTTACATCATTATTTGAATTATAATCTGAATTTTGCACAAGTCGGAGGAATCTAATATGTTCTTATCCCTGGCTCAAAAACGCAGAAGCGTTCGTCGTTATCTGGACAAACCCGTCGAACCTGAAAAAATCGACAGGCTGATCGAGGCAGCCCTTCGAGCGCCTTCGTCAAGGGGATTTAATCCCTGGGAGTTCGTTGTGGTAACCGATCGCGGTTTACTCGAAAAACTCTCGAAAGCCAAGCCTCACGGTGCATCATTTTTAAAAGATGCGTCTTTGGGGATGGTTGTTTGTGCGGACCCTGAAAAATGCGATGTGTGGATTGAGGATGCTTCCATTGCTTCGATATATATTCATTTGGCAGCAGAATCCATGGAACTTGGAAGTTGCTGGATTCAGATCAGAAAAAGAATGCACGACCAGACAAAATCAGCGGAACAGTACATTCGCGAATTGTTAAATATCCCGGAAAACCTGAACATAGAATCGATGATTGCCATTGGATATCCGGCTGAAAAAAAAACCCCGCATCCAAAGGAAGACCTGCAATACAAAAAAGTGCATTATAATGGATACGGCAAATGATTTCGTCTCCAAAACATAAAGCAAAATTCAGGTAGTGGTCATCTATGAATCCAAAATGAACACAAGGGGTATCCAATTCAGAAATGAGCAATTTTTGTTCTGATCAAGGCCGCACAAGGGTTTGCGGCCCCCGCATAGCGGGACAGGAAGGCGTACGTCTTTACGCCACAGCCGGAAACCCGCGGAGAACGCCGAGCAGGACAAAAATAGCCATTTCTGAATGGAAACTTAGTAATAAATTGACATCACCCCCAATCACATATATCAATGTTGAACTTATCAAAAGAGGCTAAGGTTAAACAATGCAATACTTACATCTTGACGAAATAGAAGAAAAAGAGCTTGTCTCTGGATTTAAAGTTCGTTTTGTGCATTCCGAAAACATGACATTTTCTTACTGGAATATCGAAGCAGGCGCCCAATTGCCGGAGCATTCCCATCCACATGAACAGGTGACAAACGTTCTTGAAGGTGAGTTTGAACTGACGGTTGACAACGAGAGCAAACGGCTCGGTCCCGGTTCGGTGGTTATTATTCCGCCGCATGCCATTCATTCCGGAAAGTCCGTGACCCGAAGCCGGGTCATCGATGTATTTTATCCCATCAGAGAGGATTATAGATAGATTGTAAGAAAATGGTATCAATCAATTTGGCTTTTGAAAATATTATCGTTTCAGGTATGATTTAATTTTTTCTGAAAGAACTCGTGGATAAGGGCTCGTAATGAAAGAATCTGCCCTGACGATTAATAAGGGTTACCGTTTTATTAGATAGTTTCATCCATAACGTTAAACCACCGATGGTTCTTTCAAAACGGTCCCTAATCCACTCAAACAGCTTCCAGATAAAAATTAAATCATACCTGAAGCTCCTTCTTGTTGGGTGAAACCTAAGAACGAAGACCAATGAAAAATTTTTTTCAAAAAGCGAACGCATTACTAAAAATCTAATTGTTTAAGTCGAGAAGAGAATGAAGAAAAAATTGTTTAATGGCGGACGAAACGCCCCTTGCCCTTGCGGTAGCGGTCTTAAATACAAAAAATGCTGTCTGGAAAAAAGAGAACCAAACCCTGAAAAACTCAAGGCGGAATATGCTAAAAAATACAGAATTCGGATCAAACAGGCGGCTGATATAAAAGGCATTAAGCAGGCCGGCCGCCTAGCTCTGGATACCCTCGACATGGTCGAGGCTAAAATCAGACCGGGACTTATCACCGATGAAATTAATACCCTGGTGCACGAATTTACGCTAAAACACGGTGCAATTTCTGCACCTTTAAACTACCGGGGATTTCCCAAAAGTGTCTGTGTTTCCGTAAACGAAGTGATTTGTCACGGCATACCCGGTAAAAGGGTTTTAAATGACGGAGATATCGTCAACGTCGATGTAACGCCGATTTTAAACGGTTACTATGCAGACGTCAACAAAACCTTTTTTGTGGGCACACCCGGTCCCGACGCCAAAAAGATCGTTCGCGTGGCCCGAAAAAGCCTGTTTAAGGGGATGTCGATGGTCAAACCCGGCAACACCATCGGAGATATTGGGTGGGCCATTCAAAAATATGCCGAAAAAAATGGATGCTCGGTGGTCAGAGAATTTGTAGGGCATGGTGTTGGACTTGAATTTCACGAACCGCCCCAGGTCCCCCATTATGGCATTCGAGGAGAAGGGATCCCTCTGATTCCCGGCATGGTTTTTACCATAGAACCGATGATCAATCTGGGGAAAAAAGAGCTCGTCATACTTGAAGACAAGTGGACAGCCATTACAAAGGACAAGTCGCTTTCCGCTCAGTTTGAACAAACCATTCTGGTCACCGACCATGGTTTTGAAAGCCTGACGCCTTATGACCTGTAATCCGGATTTTTACAACTCAAGCTTCGCATCCAAATTTTTTATAAGCCCATAAAATGATAAATCGGCCATTTTATATTAAAGCCGTTCTGTTCGATTTTGACGGGACCCTGACAAAACCCGGGGCATTGAATTTTCCTCGTTTAAAAGAAGCCATCGGCTGCCCTGCCGATGATCCTATACTTGAGTTCATAGAAGATCTTCCCACTCTTTCTCAGCGAAATGAATCCCTAAAGCAACTGGATCGATTTGAAAAAGAAGCGGCCATCAACTCAGAACCCAACATCGGGGCACAAAAACTGATCCATTTTCTTCGTTCAAAGAAAATCGGCATTGGCATCATTACCCGAAATACGCTTTCAAGCGTAAAACGGGCTTTAAAGAATTTTGAAGATATCGATATGTCTTATTTTGATGTCATTGTCTCCAGGGAAACGCCCACTCGGCTGAAACCAAGCGGCGACGGAATTATACTGGCAGCCGAAACCTTGAATGTCGACGTAAAACAGATATTGATGGTGGGGGACTTTGTATTCGACATTCAAGCCGGACAAACAGCAGGGTGTATGACGGTGTTTCTGGATTATGGAACGGTATCCGGCGCCACAAAGATTGAAAGCGATTTTACCGTCTCCAATTTGGAAGAGATTAAGGACATCGTCCGTTTGGGACTACCCCTGTTGTCGGGCAAATTGCCCAATGATCTGCTTGAAAATTTTTTGGACGGATTCGATTTTCATGACCCTTCGGTGTTGATCAATGCCGGTGTGGGTGAAGATGCGGCTGCGGTGGATGTTGAGAAAGAAGAAGTCCTTGTGATCAAATCAGACCCCATTACTTTTGCCACGGACGCCATAGGGCATTATGCAGTTCTCATCAATGCCAACGATATCGCCACATCAGGGGCCATCCCCAGATGGTTTTTGACCACCATGTTGTTTCCGCCCGGTGTTACGGCATCTTTCATCCGCCAGGTCATGCATGAACTCGAATCGGTTTGCCGCCGCTGGAGCATCACGCTGTGCGGCGGTCACACAGAGATCACCGATGCGGTAACAAGGCCTGTTATTACTGGCATGCTTGCCGGAACAGTGACAAAAAACCGCCTGATTGATAAACGGAACATAACGCCGGGAGACAATGTTCTATTGACCAAAGCGCTTGCCGTTGAAGGAACCGCCATCATTGCCAGGGAGTTTTCAGATCGGCTTGGGGTTTTAGGGATGACGGAATCCGACATTGAAACATGTAAACAGCTTCTCTTTTCCATCAGTATTTTAGAAGAAGCACAAATCGCTTGCAATTGTGGGGGAGTCAGTGCCATGCACGATATTACAGAAGGGGGACTGGCCACAGCCCTCATGGAATTGAGCATTGCCGGTGAACATCGAATCAGGGTAAACATGGATCGTATCCCGATCTTTGAGCAAACCCAAAAGATGTGTCATCTGCTTGGCATTGATCCCATGGGATTGATTGGCTCCGGCAGCCTTCTCATTTGTTCTCGTAAACATGAGACCGCAACAATGATGGATCGCATTCGGGACGCTGGAATCGATATTGCCCGTATTGGCGAGGTGATGGAAGCCGGTCGTGGCGTCGAGGCTGTTAGCAACGGCGGACCGGCAGTTTGGCCCAGTTTTGAAGTGGATGAAATCACCCGGCTTTATTAAATTAAGGTAAACACCATATGAAAATCAAAATTTATACTGTGGGCGGAACCATCGACAAGGTATACTTTGACCGCAAAAATACCTATAAAGTTGGAGAACCTAAGATCGGGGAAATATTAAAGGAAGCAAATGTAAACCTTGAATACGAAATATCATCCATTTTGCATAAAGACAGTCTTGATATGACCGACAAAGATCGTCGGCTGATTTTCGACAAGATTAGCTCTGACGAACATCGGCATATCATAGTAACCCATGGAACGGATACCATGATTCAAACGGCTAAAAAATTAAAAACCATATCTGACAAAGTGATTGTGCTGACCGGTGCCATGAAGCCGGCCAGGTTTAAATACAGCGATGCTGAATTTAATATAGGCTGTGCCGTTACTGCGGTTCAGGTATTAGCGTCAGGTGTTTATATTGCAATGAACGGGAGAATCTTTGATCCGGATCGCATCAAAAAAAATCTGGAAAAGAATTGGTTTGAAGAAATCTGATTGTTTCTAAAATTCCTTGTATACCCTTGCCAATGGGTGGCCGGGTGCTTTAATTTTTAGATCCAGAAAGTATCCGTACGGGGTTTGATCCACCGAGTAGCCTGCATTTTCAAGCCGTTCTTTTGTCCGATTCAACAATTTCCGAGCTTTTTCGGGATCTGCCTTTTCTTGTCCCAGATGGGTAAAAGAATGCAAGATGATACGGGGTGTTTCCCATTTTCGAGCCAACCATTTGGCGTTTTTTACCAGCTTGGTCTCAGAAGAACTACCGGCTTCAACGTCTTTCGGCTCGATATGAACAAATGCCACCACCGCATTTCTGTTTTCAGCCGGCGCTGCTTCAGGAACATCGGGAAGTGTTTTTATGGCCGGTGTCCAGTCAAAATCATCACAATACCAGAACAATACGCGCATTGATTTAGCCCATAAACACAGACAACACATCTTTTCTTGCATTGGCATGCTGTAGGGTTACCTGAATAACATCTTCCGGCCTCAATTCAATGCCGTTCGACAAAGACAGCTCACATTCTATCATGTATTCTCTTAAAATTATTTGATAACCATTCCTTTTTTTATAAAGAACGATCGCCTCTTCTTTCTGCCCGATTTGTTTTTCAAGGTACTTCAATAACCAGTAGCGATGGCGACGGTATTGAATTCTAGCAACATGGCTCATGGGTTGTTCAAGGAACTGAATGACATCATTGATTTCTTCACGTGTTGAAGGCGTTTCCAGACCGAAAACCGATCGAATCTGCCTTTGA
>JASFGF010000106.1:0-8093 GCA_050123915.1 Desulfobacterales bacterium
TCCGGGCGGCGCCAAGCAACAGGGCAAAGGTCAAATCGGCCGTTGTCTCCGTCAGCACACCCGGTGTGTTGGTCACCATAATACCCCGTTGGGTAGCAGCATCGATATCGATATTGTCATACCCCATGGCAATGTTGGAGATCACCTTAAGAGACTCAAGTTTGTCCATGACCACAGAATCAATTCTATCGTTGAGTAAACAGATTAGCCCCGCCTTTCCATGAGCCCTTTTAACCAGTTCCCGAACAGGAAGAATTCTGTCCGAGTCGTTGATGTCAATGGTATGTCCTTCATTTGCTAATATGTCTATGGCATCCCTGAAAACCTTTCTGGTAATAAATACTTCAGCCATTTGGCGACCATCTCCTTAAAGTTTATCTATCAAAAATCCGTCATTCAAAATTCTGACAATTCTATTTGAACACCAATTCGAATCGCTGTTCTTTGACGACGTTTCCCCATTGTCGTCCCTCGTGCTGCTCTACGAGTTGAAAACCATACTTCTCATAAAGGTGTTTGGCGGCATGAAGACCTTCAAAGGTCCAAAGAAAGATACATCGGTATTTTTTGTTTCGGCAAAAATTGATGGCTGTTTGGACAAGCGAATTGCCGGCACCTTTTCCGCGCAGATTGTCGGACACAATAAACCACCGCAAATGTGCCCCCTCGTCTTTTGCATGAATCCCGTCAATGGTAATGGATCCTTCAATGTGACCGTCCAGCGAAGCCGTCCAGAATCCATCTCGATTTTTATCATATCTCCCGATGAATCCGGCCATTTCTGCCGCCACTTTTGATTCAAAGAAAGGACCGAAGCCCCAATGGGCATTGTAGTAAGTCCCATGTAGTTCAACTACCCGGCCGATGGAACCGGGAATATAACCGCTTGTTATCTTTATTTCTGACATTTGACTTAGAATTTACCTTTCTAAATGACGGTTAAAATCACTTACGATTCCACAATATGTTTTTTATACCGTTTATATATATACTTAAATGTTAAGATGGTAAATACTATCGATGTGATTAAGGCAGTTACGCTAATTGCGCCGGTGAATTGTTTTCCGAACAGAACAATGAATAACGTGCCGTAAACAAATTGAAAAAGCATCCAATACAGTCGCAGAAATGCTAAAAACAGAAAGGGAGAAATGCACCAAAACAAAATTTTTAAACGTTTTTTCAAACGTATCTTTTCATTTTGCCCCACTCCCACTTGTCGCTCC
This sequence comes from Desulfobacterales bacterium, assembly GCA_050123915.1. Classification (GTDB taxonomy): domain Bacteria; phylum Desulfobacterota; class Desulfobacteria; order Desulfobacterales; family UBA11574; genus UBA11574. Next base: position 1,227 of record JASFGF010000106.1, read on the forward strand.
CATTTCAAGTTCGGCGATACAACGCCAAAGAATCAATAACGTCAATACCCAATGTCCCTGTAGCTATTCCAAACGGTAGATTTCTTGCGCGAGATCCAGAAACCAAGCAGGCTTTTGGACGATAACATAAATTAACATCAGGCCGATAATGGGTATGGGAATCACAACATCAATTATTCCAAGCAGGATTAAAACGAATATGGATTTTGTTCGAATGTTCATCATTTTTAAAATATTAAACGTTTAAATCGAAAATCACAATATTTAGCGCCTTCCATGATGGTCTGTGTTCTTGTTAATTCGATCTGCGGATTAAATCCCTCTATAAATGCAAAATCTCTGACACACGAAAGCGTGGATCCCATATCTTTAATTCCCATTTTTTTGTACATTTGGGCATATCCACAATGCGTAACATCAAAAAACAATTCGCTGTCAGTTTCTTTAATCATCCTTATTTTTATGGCATCATCATCGGCCCATACTTCTTTTACAATTTTAGACAGTTCGGTCAGAGTGTTTCCTTCATATTCCCGTGCCATCTTTTTCCCTGAGGCTATTGCATCTTCGTTGACGACGTTTTTGGCAATTTTCATGGCTTTTTCATAGCCGACTTCTCTTGCAAAACCATCAATCAGGGAAGAAACCATGGGAGCTTGAATTTCTCTTAACTTCTGATGTGTTATTTTCATTTTAATCTGTCTCCTCTTCACAGATAGTCGCTCTTTTTTCATCTGATGTTTATTCCTGAATTTTGAACGTCTTAGCCCTGACAATTCTGGAAATCAGGCAGGTGAAGAAGCGTTACCCAACATTCTCTAAAAGAATTTATCCAAGAGATTATATGACATCATATCAGATGTTTATAAAAAATCAACCTGTCAAAAAGATAACCAGGAATTTATCAAGATTGACAGTTGGTTTTTTTAATAATAGAACAAGAGGAATACTTGATAAATCTACATTAAAAATAGATGGTTGCCAAAAAAGTTTTTAATCAGCAAGTTTTAATTTTTCTCGAAAACATTCAACTCAAAGCCCATGAAAGAGATTCCCCATAGAGCATCGGCGTCCCAGATATTATTGACCATTGCGGCCTTTGTAGTGGTCATCGCGGGTATGCGTGCCGCCGTGACCATCGTGGTGCCTTTCCTGCTGGCAGCATTTATCGCCATCATCAGTGCGCCACCGTTATTCTGGTTGCATCGGAAAGGCCTTCCCATATGGCTGGCCCTGATTATCGTGATTTCGGGTGTTTTATTGATCGGTTTTTTAATTTCGGGTCTGGTCGGTTCATCCATCAAAGATTTTTCAGACGATCTTCCGACATATGATGCCAAGCTTCGTTCACTAATCACCGGAGTGGTAACCTGGCTGGAATCACACAAAATAGACACAGCAGGCCTGGCGGTAACAAAGCTGTTTGATACGAAAGCGGCCATGAAGCTTGTTGCCGGGGGATTGAATAGTCTGGGGCAGGTCCTCGCCAACGGGCTTTTAATTTTAATGATCGTGATTTTTATACTCATCGAAGCGTCAAGTTTTCCGGTCAAGTTGCATACCATATTTGGAGATGAAAAAAACTCTCTGGAAAATTTCGACAAGTTCATCAACACCGTTAAACAATATATGGCCATTAAATCCTGGATGAGCCTTGCCACCGGCATTGCGGTTTTTACATTACTTGCCGTTGTCGGGGTTAATTATGCTGTGCTCTGGGGCCTTCTGGCGTTTTTTTTGAATTACGTTCCCAATATCGGTTCGATTATTGCGGCCATACCGGCCGTATTGCTTGCCCTTATCCAACTCGGCTTTGTCAAATCCATTATCGTGGCAGCCGGTTTCGTAATTATCAATCTGCTGGTGGGCAATGTCATTGAACCTCGATTCATGGGCCGCGGTCTAGGGCTTTCCACATTGGTGGTTTTTTTGTCGCTTATTTTCTGGGGCTGGGTCTTAGGACCGGTGGGGATGCTGCTGTCCGTTCCATTGACCATGACTGCCAAGATCGCATTAGACAGTAGAGAAGAAACGCGATGGATAGCCACACTTCTTGGGCCGGAGATTGCGGCCAAGAATGGATCGCCAACGACAGAGGAAGCCGAAATAATAGATTGATAAAATTCGAACTTCGTGATAATATTATCTTGTTGTAAAAATCGGATCGTAACAAACTGAACCGGGCAATCTGTCCGGTTAAATTTTTTTTTGGAGTTCTATTATGTCCCTTAATGAAAGTCCCGATTGTCGAATCGAACATATCATTCATGCTGACGAAATCGAAGTCATTGCCCAAGTCGCTACACACCTCAATGATGAACAAATGCAGTATTTTTCGCGCAATCATGACTGCTTGACAACCGACCTGCATAGCACCAAAGCCAGGCTTGGAATTAACCAGGAAAAACAAAGTATCTTTAAACTCAAAGGGAACAAGATCTCTTATGAAGCGAGATTCTGGTTCTATATTCCCGAATACGCTGCAAACCTCACCATTAACCAGTTGATGATACCCGGGCTTGACGTCGGCAAGATATATTTGAGAAATTCTAAACTCAAATACACAGCACAGGAACTCATCAACCTGATTTCAAATCGCATTATCATTGTTCCAAAGGGAACCAAGGTGCTTGAGGAAGGTATTCTGGCTGTGCCGGTGATGCCCTTTGTGCATCTCCCCAACCCCAAAGTTCTGACTCCCGAATATTTGAAGGCCGCCGTTCAAAAACATATCCCTCGTGAAGATCTATATTTTGTTCAGCCGGAAAAAAAAGTGGACCAGATCATCGTGCCTGCCGGAAGCGGCGTCATATCCCATACCACCCTTTTTACTCAGCAAAACGAGATTTACATTATCGATCCGGAACACGCTGATGCCAGGGTGGGGAGCAAACACACCAATGGGATCATCTATCTTGAACTTGTCGGCGGCGATAAAGACTTTGTCAAAGAGATGGCGCATTTCGAAGTTTACAAACCAGCCTCCTCCCTGCAAAATGTTACGCGAAAATTCTATATTGACCTAAACTCCGATCTATTGGAAAACCTTTACTCAGAGCGGGCCATTAACGAAAAAACCATCGCGGCCGTGAGTGAAGAAGGACAGAGATTCATCAAGCTGAATGACAGTTACCATCAGTTGTTAAAAGCGCTGAAATCCAATACCGCACTGATTCTTCAAGACTTTCCCAATCGGCGTCTTGCATCCTATCTCATTGTGGCTGCCGACCTTGGCCTTCTCAGCGATCTGACCTTCAGAAGGGCTCCTGAAGAGGAATATTTTTTCCGTTCAGAGCACCTTGTCTTTATGAATACGCTTCAGGATATGGGCGTAAATATTCATTGGAAGAGCCCGCTGCAAGGTGATCTGGTCTTATACAAACGGTTCTTTATGAGGTCTTCGGTAATACCTTCGTTTCATGAAGCCTTCAGTTCAAGGAAGCTTGCTGCGATTTACGGTACTGCAGGCGCCGTAGATGCCGACACCCGGAAAGAAATCATAGACAGCATCAAGTCATTCAAAGATTTCCACGGTGGTATTTGCGGTATTCTTACGGGTGGCAGTGCAGGTAGTATCATGTCGTTTGTGTCCAAAACAGCATCTTCTCTTGGATTGCTCTGTGGTGCCGTATATTGGAAAATTCCAGGGGTAGACATTTTTACCCAAGTGGATTTTGCAGCGTATCTAGGACGAAATGATTTACTGGAAAGGCAGGAAATTTTATCTGAAACCACCGAAGCAGACATTTATTTCAAGGGCGGGGTCGGCACCAACCTTGAAAATGCCATTACCTTTGTAAAAAAGAAGCTTGGTATCGGTTACTACAAACCCCAAATTTTTGTGGGAGAATTTTACAACCCGCTTCAAGACTTGCTCACTCACCTGACATCCGAAGGTATGGTTGATCCCAGCGTCTTTAAGAATTGCTATTTCATCAAGCATGGCGCCGAGATTTTCGAAACGCTCTGCAGCCACTTCGGCTCGGAAGACAAAATGGTTCTTGAAGTCTCGGCAAACGAAAATCATTGATCCCATTCAATCCAACGATAACAGGAGACTTCATATCACTTAAAAAAATATAACCCCAAATTGGGTAAGACCTTAATTGAGATAAGAATTAACAAAAGACCGTCTAAGATTCTCCACCGCCTTTAAATTTCAGATTGTTTTCCAGTCATGCTTTGAATCTCGACGTTTATTAAAACAACAGATTTCAACAATGCGTCTTCATATAAAAATGGCCCGTCGCCGTATTGGTTCATAATAATATCAAAAGCCTGTCGTTTCAGATCATCATCAGTAATAAAACCGGCTTTACCAAACCCAATAACACTTCTATACCTCATCCCCCACTTACATGCCTTGGCGGATTTTATTATTTGTGTATATATTTCAAATTCAAAACAAACATTCGGATTCTTTTTAAGAATTTCAATTTTTTTCCCTTTTGGGGCGCTATGAAAATAAAGGGTATTATTTTTGAAACCAAAACACAAGGGAACGATGTAAGGCATATTCTCCTCACACATCGCAAGTTTGCATACTTTTGATCTCAAAATGATGTCTTCAATGGCTTTTCTATCGGTAATTTCTTTATCACTTCTTCTCATATCATTTCACATTTTATATATTTACTTATAGTTTAATTGTTGCACCCGAACATGGCCAGCCTGGATATTTGGTGCATGATTGTACGGTACCAGGACAAAAAGTGATTCCTGTATAGAAATATTATGCACGATGTATTTTTCCAAATCAATTAAATAAAGATAAAGTTCGTATTTAACCATAATCCTCTCTTATCCTATAATCCTTCAGCATACAATAGCTGGGGGGTAATCAGGAAAATAATACTATATATCGTATTTTTCCTTGAAAAATATCTTCATCTAATATAAAGATAATTCTTATTCGAAAATAAAAGAAAGGAGAAAATTTATGAGAGTTATTGCGAGTGCAAATCAAAAAGGAGGATGCGGTAAGACAACAACAGCCATTAATCTTTCATCTTCATTGTCTCTAAAAGGACAAAAGGTATTGCTCATCGATTTTGATCCTCAGGCCCACGCAACCATGGGTTTAAACGTAAAGCCTTCGGATCTCGATAAAACTATTTATGACGTAATAACACCAAAGAAAAATTGGCTTTGGGGGATTGAGGATATCTTGGTGCCTGTTAAAGACAACTTTGATCTTGCGCCTTCAAGCCTAATTCTCAGTGCATTCGAACAAGAGCTTTCAGGACTGGAGAGGAGAGAACACAGACTCTTTCAGGCCATTCAGCCTCTCAAAGAAAAGTATGACTTTATTGTAATCGATTGCCCCCCAAGCATTGGGCATCTTTGCTTTAATGCACTTCGTGCCTGCGATGAAGTAATTATTCCCATCGATATGAGCCTTTTTTCTCTTCGTGGTGTTGCCAAGCTCATAGAGATCATTATCCTCCTTAAAGATAAAATCGGCCATGATATTAAATCTCGTGCGCTTATCACGATGTATGATCGCAGAACACGGTACTCCAGAACTGTTCTAGAAAAAGTTCAGGCAGAATTTGGAAACAATGTTTTTGACACGGTAATTCGTTACAATATCCGTCTCAGAGAAACAGCAGATCTTGGCCTGCCTGTTGGAGATTATGATAAAAATGCCATTGGCCACATGGATTACGAAAACCTGGCTGAGGAGGTTATTCGCTCAGAGGAAACCAGAACGTACCAGAATCTCAACACCTCCAACGCGTCGCAGGATATGTGGCAGAAAACAGAAAAATATATTGACGCTGCCGCGAAATTGCCTGAAGATGAACCACCAGCTTCCGAGATGGAGGAATTTTACGAGGATGAATCGCCGGCTTCTGAGGTAGAGGAATTTCCTGCGTATTCTTCTCAATCCAATTATTCACAGATGATTGAGGCCATTGCCAATAGATCCACTGATTCTTTTAGTAACGATGAGGATGGGTTTTAAACTTTATCAATCGCTGCTTAAACGAAAAGAGGAATTAAGGACACATTCTAAATGGAAAAAAAGAACTCGGAAATGGGTCTAGAGGAAATCTCAAACATATTCTTGTCAACCAAAGAAAACGCAAATGAGAATTTGCATCAGGCCGAAGATCAATGCGAAATCCAAAAAACAGTAACTGTTCGTAAAAAACTTGCGTTTTACAAGGATGAAAATGTTCAGAAAAATATGGCAAGATCCCTATCCGAGCATATAGAAAAAGGATATAATATAAGGCGTATTTATCTACAAAAAAATGAAGATATTATAACACCGGGAAACAGAATACACAGAAAGGAAAACGTAATTATTTCTATAAAATCCTCTGCCTGATTATTATGGTGCTTATTTATACGTATCTTTTATAAGAATAAACGAAATGGAAATAAAAGGCAGGCTGTGGCGCTGCCTTTTATCTTTTCATTATTTTATCAATTGCATTCATCGCCCAAACCTATTAGTTATAGGTCAATTCAGCCCTTCACTAATTATTCAACCTAAACCGGTCGTTTTAAATACTAATTGACAAACTCGACAATCGCTTTATTTAGGTTCGGTTTATTTCATGCATTATTTATTGCTTATTTTTGCGGTTTTGTTTTGGTCCGGAAATTTTGTTGTAGGAAGAGGGATTCACAACGATATACCCCCTATAACCCTGGCATTTTGGCGCTGGGCAGCTGCTCTGTTGATTATCCTGCCCTTTTCATTAAGGTCTACCCTGCATCAAAGGAACATAATTCGGCGGAATTGGAAAATTCTTACATTGTTGGCGATTCTATCCGTCACCAATTTCAGCATGTTTATATATATGGCGCTAAAATCATCTACAGTAACAAACACTGTTTTGATTAACTCAATGA
>JASFGF010000107.1:0-8074 GCA_050123915.1 Desulfobacterales bacterium
CCAAAATCTTTCTTTTGAGATAGCTTCTCGTAAGTTGTAGAATTTTAGAAACTCCAAATTATCCCGGATAGTTGTTCATGGTTGTGTAGCATCTTGTAGTTATTCAGCAAGGAAGCGTCTCATGCTGATGTTCAGCAAAAGGCCGACACAAATCATTGTGGTAATAACCGAAGAACCACCGTAACTGATAAATGGCAGGGTCACGCCGACAATCGGCATCAGTCCCATTGTCATGGCGATATTGATAAATACTTGCCAGAAAATCATTGCGGTAACCCCGACAGCGATAATGGTACCAAAAGGCTCTCGGCACCGATACGCAATGTTCAATCCCCAAATGATAAAAATCAAAAACAAGCATAGCAAAAGAAAAGCTCCGACAAATCCCCATTCCTCGGCCAAAACGGAAAAAATAAAATCCGTGTGTTGTTCAGGTAAAAAGGCGAGCGCGTTTTGAGTCCCTTTTAAAAATCCCTTGCCGGAAATCATACCCGAGCCAATGGCGATTTTGGATTGTATCACATGATACCCGGCGCCCAGTGGATCACGTTCCGGGTCTAAAAATGTCAATATCCGCTGCTTTTGATATCCTTTCAAGAAAAACCAAACCAAAGGAACGACGATGGTGCACGAAGTGATGATGCATAACAGCGAACGTCTTTCAATTTTAACGAAAATTGTCATTGAACCGGCGATCAAAAGCACAATCATGCCCGTCCCCAAATCAGGTTGTTTAACAATTAAAATAAAAGGAATTATTGCCAATACAAAGGGGATAAACAGCTCGCGCAAATTTAATCCTCCGATATTGGCATGTTTGGAATAATATCTTGCCAGAATGATGATGACGGCAATTTTGGCAAGTTCCGACGGTTGAATTGAAACAGGCCCCATCATAATCCAGCGCCGCGCTCCTGCCACATATTTACCGAACAGCAATACATATAATAAAAGGAACATACACATCGCATAAATGACAGGCGCCCATCGATCCAACAACTTGTAATTAATGAAAAGAGAAAAAATCATTGCTGCCAGTCCGATACAATACCAGGCCAGTTGCTTAAAATACAGTATTTCTTGCGGCCCTGCCGTTGATGATGTGACGGCACTATAGAGTGTTAAAAGACCTAAAAATACTATTAAAAACGTCAGTCCAAATAGGCCCCAGTCAAAATGTTTTATAAATCGGCGATCGATCATTTTTGTACTCTTCTAGTTACCGGCAACTTTTAGTTTGCCGGGTTTTGAGTTCTCATCCTGTCCAAAATAAGTTTTAATCACTTCTCTTGCGATGGGCGCTGCCGCGCTTGATCCATGACTGCCATGCTCTACCATAACGGAAACAGCTATTTTAGGATCGGCAGACGGTGCATAAGCGACAAACCATGCATGTGATTTTAGCCGGTGTGACAATTCCTCTTCAGACAGGCCGCGTTCTTTGCTGCGCCCAACCACCTGGGCAGTCCCTGTTTTTCCGCTGATATCAAGGCCTTCGATGTGAGCAATCCATGCGGTTCCTTTTTTATTGTTAACCACATTCCAAAGGCCTTCCTTTATAATTTGAAGCGTCTGCTTACTAACAGGAAGCTTGCCGGCCAACTGCTTTTTGCTTTCAAGAATGACCGACCCTTCCGATGAATAGACTGACTTGAGTATTAAAGGCTTGTATATTTTTCCACCGTTTGCCACGGCTGACGTAAAAACGAGCATCTGCAAGGGGGTTGCAAGATCAAAGCCTTGTCCAATGGCAACCGATAGCGTCTCTCCCCCCTGCCAGGCAACACCGGTACGACGCTTTTTCCATTCTTTTGTCGGAATAAGTCCTGTTGCTTCGTGATCCAGGTCGATCCCGGTCGGTGATCCCAGGCCCGAAGCAATGGCGTACATTGACAGACGATCTATACCCAGCTTCTGGCCGACCTGGTAAAAAAAGACGTCGCAGGATTCAGCCAGCGCTTTGACCACATTGACACTGTCATGACCTGCATGCTTCCAGCATCTGTAAACCCGATTTCCATATTTATAATATCCAGGGCAATAAAAGGTGGTATTTTTATCGATAACGCCTTCTTCGAGCCCTGCAATCGCGGTAATGATTTTAAAGGTAGATGCCGGGGGATACTCACCTTGGATAACCTTATTTTCCAACGGTCTTAAGGGGTTGGAAACCATAGCATCCCACTGCTCATGCGACATGCCGTCAACAAAAATATTCTGGTCAAACGAAGGAGAACTTGCCAAAGCAAGGATTTGGCCGGTTTGAGGATCCATGGCCGCTACAGCGCCGGCGACACCTTTTAATAGCGCCTCGGCCTTTTTCTGAACACGCATATCGATTGTCAGATAAAGGTTCCGTCCCGGCTGGGGGTCGACTGTTTTTAAAATTCTAACCACCTGTCCCATGACATTGACTTCAACTTGGCGCCCCCCTCTTTTTCCCTGAAGGAAAGACTCAAATATTTTTTCAACGCCAAATTTTCCGATATAATCGCCAACCGTATACCCCGGGTATTCCCCCGAATTCAGTTCATTGGCGTTTATTTCGCTCAAATACCCGATGAGATGAGAGGCCGTCTGTCGCTCGATGTAGTGTCGGCGGGGTTTTACATCGACGCTAACGCCGGGAAGGTCGAATTTTCGCACCTCGATGGCAGCCAACGCATCCCGCCCGATATCCTTTTTCAATAGTATCGGTTTATAAGATGAAACTGTTTTGTCGTTCTCGATCTTTGACATCAGTTCAGATTCAGGAACATTGATGTATTTAGACAATTTTTTGACAGTCTGCTCAACCGGTTTGGCATCTTTTAACACAATGTGAAGATCGAACGCCGGACGATTATCAACCAGCAGGTTTCCATTGCGATCAAAAATCATTCCCCTGGATGGATCTGTACTTTGCAGGCGAATACAGTTGTTTTCCGATAATCTCCTTAACTCCTCACCATTAATCACCTGAAGGTAAAACAAACGTATAAAAATCAGACAAAAGGTTCCTGCAACACAAAACGCTATTCTAACGAGTCGTTGTTTGTACCAATCCTGATCTGCAGTTTTTAAATATTTGGTCAAAGTGTTCCTCAATGAAAATGATTTTACCTGGTTGTTTAATTTTGATGGTTTCGTAAAAAGCAATGTTTTCCTTTTTACGAACGTTTTAAGTTTTGGGAATTAAGTTTTAAACATATTTAAACAAACGAAAACAGCAACCAAAAACCTAACACTTAAAACATAAAACATGATGAATCCGACTTTCTACGAATTCATCATGTTTTCTTAACAAACATCTCATTAAACCATAGATCCCACCGCCGATGTGAGGTGTTAAAGAACATTAAAAAAAACGGCCCGGTGAATATGGCCCATAAAACCTGCACGATAATCGTGCTCACCATTGTTTCGGTAATCCGTGAACTTTGTTCAAACATAGCACTGGTTCCGATAAACACTAAATTTTCCATTAACACTCCCACAGCAACAACGATCGGCAAAAGCAGGCTGTCACCGACATGCAGAAAGGTAATTGCCCATCGCACGCCAATAAACAGCCATACATAGGCGGTTAGATAGAGACCGAAAGGCCCTCCGGAAATAATATCCATGAAAAAACCAAAAACAAAAACAATGACCATGCTTTCACGAACGGACCGGAAGATACTTAAATAAATGACAAAGGGGGCTAAAAGATCATAGAATCTTTCAAACAAAGGAATATGAGGCATCACTGTCGTCTGAATGACGATCAGACAAAGGCCAATAAAGATATGTAAGCAATACGTCATTGCTCAGGCTCAAATTCTTTCTTTTTTGGGTTCAATACAATCAGAACCTCTTCAAGTTTTTCAAAATCAACATACGGCGTAACGGTCACTTCCTGAAATATCCCGGCTTTTGGCTTGATGACGGACGAGACATACCCTACGGCAAGTCCCTTTGGAAAAACACCATCCAACCCGGATGAAACGACAATATTGCCGATTTCAATATCATGTTTACGCAATACATATTTTAAAAGGCATTGTCCTGCCGCATCCCCTTTAATGATGCCTCGCGCTCTCTCATTTTGTACCAATGCATCCACCGCACTGTTATGATCGATAATCAACAACACTTTAGAATAATTGGAGGATACATCTGTAATTTGCCCTGCGATTCCTTTGGGAACCACCACAGCCATCCCTGTTTCAACCCCGTCGTTTTTGCCTTTATCGACAAGAACGGTTTTAAACCAGGGAGAAGGATCCTTGCCGATGACTTCGGCTGAAAGGACGCGATTTGTTATCGTTTTTTCAAAATTCAGCAAATTTCGAAGACGGGAATTGGAAAGCTTTAATTCCTTGAGCTGGATGTTGTTTTCAAAAGCTTTGTTTAATGCTTTTTGATAATTATCATTCTCTTGGGCAACATTCACCACATAGAAATAATGTCGCCAAATATCTCTGACAAAACGGATAGAATTGGTGGAAGCCTTCTGAAAAGGAGCAATTAAAGAAATAGCGATCCGTCCGGGTCTATAATAAGAAATATAACGGCGATTGAAAACAGAAAGGAGTATGATGTTGACAGCAATCAGAACGATCACGCCAACAATCATTACCGTCTTTTTCGAAAACATGTATCTACGGAATTACAACTTGCTTGAGGATTTCAATGCTATCGAGAGCTGCACCAGAGCCAAGCGCGACTGTAAGTAATGGATCCTCGGTTATCGTTATAGGAAGGCTGGTTTCCTCCCTGAGAAGCTTGTCCAAATTTTTTAATAGGGCGCCACCACCTGTCAATACAATTCCTCTATCGACAATATCGGCAGCCAATTCCGGCGGTGTTTGTTCCAATGCAATTTTTACGGTTTCTACTATGGCATCTATTTGTTCTGAGATTGCCACGCGAATCTCTTCCGAATCAATGGCTAAAATCTTGGGAATTCCTGATGCCAGGTCTCTGCCTTTGACTTCTATGGTTTCAAGATCCTGGGGCTCAGGATATGCATTTCCGATGGTCGTTTTAATAATTTCGGCAGTCCGCTCGCCGATCAACAGGTTATATTTTCGTTTGATATAATGAATAATGGCAGCATCCATTTTGTTACCTGCCACCCGAATAGACCGGCTGTAAACGATTCCTGCAAGAGATATGACCGCAACCTCAGTGGTACCGCCACCAATATCGACAACCATATTACATATCGGTTCGGTTATGGGAAGGCCGGACCCGATGGCTGCCGCCATGGGTTCTTCAATCAGAAACACCTCACGCGAACCGGCTGACTCCGCCGATTCCTTGACGGCACGCTTCTCAACCTGGGTAATTCCGGACGGTACGGCGATCACGATCCTTGGCCGAACAAACGTCCTCCTGTTATGGACCTTGTGGATAAAATGACGAAGCATCGCCTCGGTAACTTCAAAATCGGCAATAACGCCATCCCGCATCGGTCGAATGGCCACAATGTGACCGGGTGTTCTTCCCAGCATGTTCTTGGCTTCAAGCCCAACAGCCAGAACACGGTTTTTCATGCGATCATCCGTTCGTACCGCAACCACAGAGGGTTCATTAAGCACAATACCTTTGCCTTTAACATAAACAAGTGTATTTGCCGTACCCAGATCAATAGCGAGATCACTGGAAAAAAAACCAAGTAGTTTATCTAAAAATAGCGCCATAACCCCTCTTCTTCACATGCTAAAAATTTACATGTCTGTTTGTCTTAATATTATCTATACAATCTTTTGAATAAGTCTGATGTTAAAAAATGTTATAAAATATTTTAAAATATCAAAATAGTTCTATAATGACAAGAAAATTATCACCATATCCATCTTTTTGATTGGAGCAAATTATTTAAAAAAGAGAATCAATAATTGTTTCAAGCAATATTAATGCCAATTAACATTTTGGCGATTGGCCATTGGCAAAATTTGCCATGACCGTATCATGCAATTTCGGTCTGAAAGCTTTTATCCGGTTGTTATCCCGGGACGGATGGATGCGATTGGTCAACAGAATAACAATAATTGCTCGATCCAGATCCATCCAAAAAGATGTACCGGTGAACCCGAGATGCCCCACGGTTCTTTTAGAAAAATATCGGCCGCAACTCGAGTCCTTTGAAGATGGGGTGTCAAAACCAAGTGCCCGGCCGTTTTGCTCATTTAAACTCAAAAAGTGCCGGGTCAAATCAACATCAAATACACCGGTCGAAACAGATCCCTGATATACAGCCATCAGCTCGGACAGGAGATCAAAAACATCTCCGGCTGTCCCGAAAAGGCCGGCATGACCTTCGATGCCGCCCACCGAATATGCATTATCATCATGAACAACACCTTCTAAAAGTTTGCCCCGCCACGGACATTTCTCGGTAGCGGCAAATTCTGCAACAGGCGGCTTTTTGTCAACCGGCAAAAAAGACATCATTTTAAGGCCCAAAGGGTGATAAATTTTTTCCAAAACAAAACGATCCAGATGAATTCCTGCCACCTCTTCGACCACCCAGCTCAACACCATAAATCCGAGGTCGCTGTATATGACCTGACTGCCGGGGGGATGGAGCAGCGTCTCTTTAATTAGAAATTCCCTTAAGGCCTTTTTTCTGTGCCGGGGTTCTATTTCTTTTACCAATTCATAATAGGGACGATAATCCGGAAATCCTGAATTATGATACAGAAGATGGTCTATCCGGATCTTCTCTTTGTCGGTGTTTTTAAATAAAGGTAAAATGGATCCTAGTTGGTCGTTTAAGGTCAACCTGGATTGTTGGATCAGCGTCATGACGGCGAGGGTCGTGGCCAAAGGTTTTGTCAAAGACGCCAGGTCGAAAACCGTCTTTTTGGTCATTTTACGGCCGGAAAAAAGATTGGCATCACCGTAAGCTTCAAAAAAAACAATGTTGCGATCCTTCGAAACCAAAAGGACCCCGCCGGGAAACACATGGTTTGCAACGGCATCTTTCATCAAACGGTCAACGTGCTTCATCGTCCCATCGCCTTTTAAACGTCTTCTTTCAACCTTAAGACAAGCCAAAATCGAAAATGCCCCAGATTCAAGGCATCAATGGCGACACCGTGGGAGTCAGGCCGCATGCCATGGGGTATCATCGGTTTTCGCTCATTTAGGGGTCAATACTTATGCCGCCGTTGCAGGTTCATGAAACAGCAACCGTTTTTTATCGGTATCCAGCGTCGCGCCCAGACCCATAGGAATTGTCAAATTATGTACTCCATGGCCCACTTCAAAACCGTCCAGAATCGGAATATCCAAATCTTCAAATATATCATTAAAAATGTCGACGATCTCATTTAGTTGACCACATTCTTTAAAAGTGCCGAGAATCAGGCCGGCAATTTTGTTGAAACATCCTGCCAATTTCATCTGTGTCAACATTCTATCGATGCGATACGGCATCTCACCCACATCCTCGATGAGCAGAATCTTTCCCTTAAAATTCGGTTCAAAAGACGTTCCCACCAAATGGCACAGCGTGGTCAGGTTCCCGCCGATCAAAGCCCCTGAACACACACCCGGTTTGATTACCTTACCGTTTTCAGGGGTCAGTTCAAGCGGCACATCGGATGTCAGAACCGTTTTCATGGCCATGATGGTCTTTTCGGTGGCTTTTGCCAGGGTGGTCACCACAGGTCCGTGAAAGGTCACCAAAGAGCATCGGTCAAAAAGCACAGACAGCAGCGCTGAGATGTCGCTAAACCCCAAAAAAATTTTCGGATGCGTTTGAATGGTTTCAAAATCGAGCAACGAAAGAATGCGCATGCTCCCATACCCGCCCCGGGCGCAAAAGATTGCCTGAACCGTTGGATCGGCAAACAGACGATTCACCTGATCCGCCCGCTGGATATCGGTGCCTGCCAAAAATCCGTGTTTTTGAAAAATCCCATCCTCAAAAACCGTTTGAAACCCCATGGATTCCAAAACGCTTCTCCCTTTCATGAATTTTTCCGGATCAAACGGGCCGGCCGGCGCAACAATGCCGATGGTGTCGCCCGGCTTCAGGCGAGGGGGCCTGACAGATTTTTTTTCCTGATTTTGCATTGATGGTTGAACCTACAAATCCAGC
>JASFGF010000108.1:0-8068 GCA_050123915.1 Desulfobacterales bacterium
ATTTGGGTATTTTTTGTGCTTCCGGAGCTACAATTTGCACTTTTGTTGTTTGATCCACCGGTTCCGACATTTGAGGTACGAGGATTTCTCTCGAATGAATCGGTTTCTTCTGAACCTGTTTTATGGGTTTCGTTTCCTTTTGGCCGGCTTGATAGTAAAAATAACTGCCGATAAAGATGACCAGTGCTAACCCGGCAATGAACGAAGAAATCACTTTGACAGGATGTTGTGTTCTTTTTTTTTCAACCTCCGCCGTTATCGACGTAACCGGTTTGGTGGATATTTTTGCTTTCTCTTCAAATCTAATACTTGGCTTTGCTGAAGGTTCTTCAAAAACACCCGATTTTATCATTTTGATTTTTTTGATATATTCACGCAACATTTCAATCTCGTTAATGATGCGCGTTTGTTTCGTGAAACTCAGCTCTTCTTTGCGCTTTTCAAGCTTTTTTAGCGCTTTTATGCCGTAGTCTATTCCTTGAATGAGTTGTTCATTTTCGTCCAGATCCGCATCGGGAATACCGATCAAGTCAATCATCTGTTCCTTGGAATAACCCAGAAGCACAAAATGAAATACCAATTTCAGCCGTTCACGGTCATACCGGTTGTATACACGTCGTGTCAATTTGGAAGCCCTGGGAGATATAAGCCCATTTTCCTCGCAAAAACGGATATGACTCTTTTTGACGTCCAACTCTTTAGCAAGATCAGATATGGTAAAATAGCTGTTGGATTGATTCATTCGTTTTACCCATATTCCAACTTAAGCTGAGCGTTTCAAATTTTTGAAATGGTAAATTATTAATATTATCAAGGTAATCTGACATTTTGAATTTCAAAATTTTGAAGCCCTAAGGGATTTCCAATTTCACCACATCTCCCCGCAAGCGGGATCTTCGAACTGCGTCAGATACCGTTCCGCATAGACGACTATAGCGAAACGACATCTTCCTTGTATCTGCGGCAAACTTGAAAATCGCTCAACTTAGATCCAAATTACCTGAGTTTAAGAACCTCGTATATTTCAAACACGTTGTTTAGATATTCGATAAATTTTTAGAATTATAGAACAAATACGTTTTCTTGTCAAAATAAAACAGGCTGAATACACAGGGCCATCGATTTTGATTTCGGTGCAGCGAAGCGACGGTGTGTTTCTCTTTAACGGGCATCCGATTGTTCTCGGACTTACAGCCTTTCCATCAAATCGAACAACAACCGAACACCAAATCCTGTACCGCCCACCCCGCAATAGGAAGATTCCTTTTTGGCATATGCAGGTCCTGCAATATCAATATGTGCCCACAAAGTATCTTTTATAAATTCCGAAAGGAACAATGCAGCGGTAATCGCCCCGCCATAACGTGTATTGCCGACATTGTTCAGATCCGCAAAATCGCTTTTTATCAGTTCTTTATAATCCTCGGGCATCGGCATCCGCCAGCATCTCTCATGGGTTTTTTGACCGGACAAAAAAATATTTTCCGCCAATTTGTCATCAAAAGAGAAAGTGCCGGCGATCTTTTCACCCAAAGCCACAACACAGGCTCCGGTCAGGGTTGCCAAATCAATCAAGATCTTGGGTTTATATTTCTTCACGGCATAAGAGATGGCGTCGATCAATATCAACCTGCCCTCGGCATCAGTATTGCCGATTTCAACAGTTTTACCTTCATAACTTTTTATAATATCTCCCGGCCGGGAAGCAGCACCGGAAGGCATATTTTCAACAATAGGAATGACTCCGACAAGATTAAGTCTTAATTTAAGCCTTGCCGCGGTAATCAGCGTGGCTGCTACGGCAGCGGCACCGGACATGTCCATCTTCATATCCGCAAGAGAGGCTGATGGTTTCAGGTTTATGCCGCCGGAATCAAACGTCACCCCTTTCCCAACAAAAGCGATTGTTTTTTTGGCTTTTATTGGACTGTGCTCCAAAATCACCATTTTAGGCTTGTTACTGCTGCCGGCTGCAACCGCCAACAACGCGCCGAGTTTCTTTTGTTTCAGTTCTTTTTCACCCAAAACAATGACTTTGAGATTCTCTTTTTTTGCTATCCTTACAATAGATTGTGCAAAGAGCTCCGGCTTCTTGTCATTGGGTGGCATACTGACCCATTCTCTTGCGAGAATGGTTCCCTGGCAAACCGTTGAAATTCGTGATGGCAATCTTCGATATTTTTTTGAATCATGAGATGTTACAAGAAAATCGATCCGCTTGAGCGGCTGAAGCTTTTTCTCTTTCTTATATTTGTCAAAAAGATGATTCCCGAGAAAGGTGCCTTCCATCATTGTCTCGAGAATATCCTGCATATCCATTTTGAGCTTCGCAGCCAAAGGCACAGCAATTAAAACCTCTGAAAGTTCTTTTTTAATCACGCCTTTTACAGCCTTACCAGCCATGCTGCGCAATGATTCCATATCGACTTTTTCAAGTTTACCGAGTCCTAAAAATATAATGATTTGAGAATTTACTACGGATTGGTTGTATAAAATAACCTCATCGTCTTTATCGCCTTTAAACGCTTTAACTTCTTTCGCACGCCTGATAAGAGACAGTATCGTTTTATCTTCGTGAATATTCTTGTCTTTGCAAACGGGGATAACCAGCGATTCTATCTTTTCTTTTATAAGATCGGCAGATTTTAAATGTATCATATACTGTTTCTCCTTTCCTTCGCAGATGCGGGTCCTTTCCATTGAAGTTCTGATATTATATACAAAAATTATACTGTCAATGAGAATATCCGTTTACACGGACATATCGGATAACAATGTGGCCGTTCAATGACGTTTCTTGATTTGCTTGACTTTATGAGTGTTTGTTTGTATGGATCAGTCAAAATTACCCTATTCAATTAATGGAGGAAAGCTATGGCAGGTATCAATAAAGTTATCCTGGTTGGCCGTTTGGGGAGCGATCCTGAAGTTCGGTATACACCAGACGGCACTGCTGTTGCCAATTTCAGCGTCGCTACGTCCGATGAATGGTCCGATAAAGCAACGGGGGAAAAAAAAGAGAGAACCGAATGGCATCGTATCGTTGCCTGGCGAAAACTGGGTGAAATTTGCGGCGAATATCTCTCAAAAGGACGGCAGGTTTATGTAGAAGGCAAGCTACAAACCAGATCATGGGAAAAAGACGGCATTACCCGTTACAGTACTGAGATCGTTGCATCTGATGTTCAGTTTTTAGGTGGCCGAAACACCGCTGATACATACAGATCATCTGATGCTGCTCCATCTCGAGGATATGAGGAACCGCAACCCACAGACAGGCAGGATGATGACATTCCTTTTTGAGCCTTCCGTGCAATTATGACGATTCTGTCATATTGCTTGGCAGGCTTATATCAGATAAGACATTGAATCTAAATAGATTAAGACTCTTTCTTTTCCTCGAGCTTGTCAGGCTCTCTTTTCTCGGACTCCGTAGTGGCGCCTTTGAAATTCCTTATGGCTTTGCCCATTCCTGCCCCTATTTCCGGAAGTTTGCCGGCACCAAAAATGATAAGGATAATTACAAGTATAATAATAAGTTCCGGCATTCCAATTCCAAACATATAGTCCTCCTATTTGTTAGGCCCGGCGTCCTTCAGTTCATCCAAAAGCTGCCTAAATTCTTTTGACTTTAAATAACTGTTGATGACACCCTGATAATCGATCCATTTTTTCCACAATTCAATCCATATGTCATTGTGCCAGTAATATTCCGAATCTCCCCTTCCTTTAAGTCGTTCGATGTAATCGGCATATTCCTCGGCACAGCTCTCACAAAAACGGTAGGGGGTCCGAAGGACGCTGATAGCTCTTTGTTGGCGCTGTTCTTCCGGTTGGATCTGAGTACCACATTTTTCGCATTTGAAAGCGCACTGCATACATTGAAATACTTTCTGGACAGCCAGAATTTTTCGTTTTTTTATGATTTCAGCTTTTTTTTCTTTTGTGTGCTTAAGTTTTTTATCAAGCTGGATGATATTCGCCACGATTTAAAACTCCTTTTATATCCCATTCTTTGCCCATCTTCTATAAGAAATGTGGTGCAAAATGTAATTTATAATAACATCTGTATATATACGTGTCAATTCAATACGGATTAAGGGCTACGCACTTTTTAGAAAATCATTTTGTGGTCCTTGAAATGTGAGGCGTGCCGTGTTAGAAATGATGATCACTCGAGTTTCAAACCTTTAATTTGAATCAACAGACCGGAAAAATTTAAAAAAAGAAAGGATCCGGATTCATGGCTAAAAAATTTCTGGCCAATGGTCTTCCGGTTTTGATCGGAAGCCTTCCTTTGCGTGATCATGCTGAAGGTGTTGGGCTGGTCTTCAAATACACGCCCGAAGTTCCGCTTTGGATTCAACTTCCCGCATACAGAGAGGAAGGAATGGTCGCCCAATTTCAGCCGGGATTTCCAGGCCTTACTTTGAAAACGGACAAATCTTTTGTCGACACGTCTGCCCCATCTTTTGATGATGATATCCTTAATTTTTACGAAGAGTATATGGCTGTCAGCGAGGGGGAATCGGGCATAGAAGATTCCATATTTGCCATAAAACCTGATGCTGCCCGTGGCTTTTTTTCATTTGTTGAGCATCTTAGCTCCCTTTCGGATCATCCGTATGCAATTAAAGGACAAATAACCGGACCCATAACCTTTGGGCTGGGGCTAACGGACCAAAATGGGAAAGCAATTTTCTATGACGAACAGTTAAGGGATATCGCGGTAAAGCTTTTGGCTCAAAAAGCCAGGTGGCAGGTTAAAAAACTTTTAAGCTTCGAATCTCCGGTCATTATATTTTTTGACGAACCGGCCCTTGCCGGTTTTGGATCTTCTGCGATGATCAGTGTATCCCGTGATGAGGTGGCAACCTGTTTTAAGGAGGTCGTCGGGGCTGTTCATGACGAGGGCGGCCTTGCCGGTATCCACATCTGCGCCAATGCCGACTGGTCTTTGATTTTAGAGTCTGACGCAGATATCATCAGCTTCGATGCCTATTCATTTTTCGACAAACTGATGCTCTACCCGGTTCATGTGAAGCAATTTATTGAATCCGGAGGAATATTGGCCTGGGGGATTGTGCCGACTTTAAACAGCGACGATATTGAAGAAGCAACCGTGGAATCACTGGTTACACGATGGGAAACGCAATCCACGGCATTAGAGGCACTTGGTTTTGACAAGACGGCAATACTGGCTCAGACCTTCATCACCCCTGCTTGTGGAACCGGTTCACTGCCTCTTGATCTTGCAAATAAAGTGCTTTTTTTAACAAGACAAGTCTCAGACACCCTAAGACAAAAATATGGGTTTGAAACTTACTAACAAGTGCCTAAAGTTAGGGTAGCGCTTACGCGCTGTCATTAAAATATAATTTGCCAAAATTTCCTTAACTTTAGCTCACTTTAGATCACTTTTCACTTATAACTTTTTGTGTTTTGATATCAAAAGCAGCATATCAGTAAAGAATGTCGAGAAAGATTTGCATTCTTTAGCAAGTTGCTACATATCTGACTTATAAAACTCTTCCGGCTCTGTCATGGCATCCGGCTTTTTGGTGTATTCGGTGGGAACAGTACCTTCCTTGAAGCATTCAAAAATTGTTTTTTTAGATTCAGGGATGGGCAACAGTCCGGTTTCGGCATCGATTTTAGAAAAGACAACACCCTCAGGGACCTGGAAAACCCTGACAGGTTTGTCAGCCAGTAGTCTCTGCATAAAGCCAACCCAAATAGGGCTTGCCGCCCTGGACCCGGTTTCTCCTTTTCCGAGGGAGTTTTCTTCATCATAACCGACCCATGTCCCGGTATTATAACGAGGTGTGTACCCCACAAACCAGGCATCATGAAGATTGTTTGTCGTGCCGGTCTTGCCTGCCACCGGTCTTTTCAATGCCTTCACCCGACGCCCGGTACCATGCTTGACAACCCCTTCGAGAAGACTGGTCATGATATAAGCGGTATTCTGTTCGATAACCTTTCTTCTAACAGGATTGCCTTCTTCTATGACATTCCCTTCCCTGTCTAAAATTTTTGTAATAAAGACAGGTTCCACCAGATAGCCAAGGTTGTTAAAAACCGAATATGCACTCACAAGCTCAAGCAGAGATACACCGGAAGATCCTAACGCGATGGAAAGATCTCTGTTCATATTTGACGTGATTCCAAGTTTCCGAGCATAACCTATCGCATAATCAATGCCGATATCTTGTAAAATCTTTATGGTCACGACATTACGTGATTTGGCAAGAGCATCCCGAAAAATCGTGGGGCCATAAAATTTTTCTTTGTAGTTCCTGGGTTTCCAGGTAAAATCATGTTCCGTATCCTCATAAACAATGGGTGAATCAATGATTATCGTTGCCGGCGTGTATCCCTTGTCAAGGGCTGCTGCGTATATGATCGGCTTAAATGCGGAACCCGGCTGACGTCTTGATTGAATCGCCCGGTTAAACTGGCTCTCTCTGAAATCTTTGCCGCCCATCATCACCTTGACATTTCCGGTTTCCGACTCAATACACAACAGGGCTGCTTGAACCCTTGGAACCTGTTCCAGAGACAGCCACCATCGATCTGTATCGAATATTTTATTTTTTACACCAACCTGAATGACGTCACCGACCTTTAACACCTCTTTGACGTGGTTCACTCGGGTTTCATAATAGGCGACTTCGGGGTCCGGCTTTCTTGCCCAGCGCATATCGTCAATTCTAATAACGCCCAGTGTGCTTCCCATGCGAACGATAGCCGTATCGTTCTCTTCATTAATCTCTATCACAACGCCCTTTAGAATCTTCCCTTCCTCAAGGGGTGCCTCCTCCAACTCGAGCTGAAGTTCCGCTGAAAACGATTCGATCTCTTCCGGCTTAAGATGTTTAATCGGTCCTCTGTACCCCTCTCGTTTGTCAAGGGCATATAATCCCTTTCTAACTTCTTCCCGTGCCATTTTCTGCATCTCGATGTTGACGGCAGAATAAATCTTGAGACCTTCTTTGTACAGCACATCGTCACCGTATTTTTTTGAAATGTAACGTCTGATATGCTCTGTGTAGACAGGGACTTCTTCGATATACAGGTTCCTCCTGGGCTTAATATCAAGCACGGTATTGATCGCTTCCGTAGCCTGAATGTTGGTAATAAAACCTTCCTCAACCATTCGGTTCAAGACGTAAATCTGACGCTGTTTTGCCCTTTCCGGATACTTAAAGGGAGAGTATCTGCTCGGCGCTTGGGGCAGACCGGCCAGGATAGCACATTCCGCCAGATTCAATTCGTGAGCTGATTTTCCAAAATAATTCTCGGAAGCCGCTTCCACGCCATATGCACCATGTCCCAAATAAATCTGATTCAAATATAAAAAGAGAATTTCATCTTTGGTAAATTTCTTATCAATGCGATATGCAAGAATCGCTTCTTTTATCTTGCGAGTATAGCTTCTTTCAGGTGTTAAAAGAAATGACTTTGTAACCTGCTGGGTAATTGTACTTCCTCCCTGGATGATGGCCCCGGCCTCGATATTTTTATAAAATGCTCTGAATATACTTAGAATATCTATCCCTTGGTGTTTATAAAACCTCGCATCCTCTGCAGCAACAAAGGCTTTTTTAAGCATTTCGGGCATTTGGGATAATGGAAGCAGAACTCTCCGTTCTTTAAAAAACTCGGCAATTTTCCGGTTGTCGTCTGAATACACCGTTGTGATGATCGGTGGCCGGTAATCCTCCAGGGAAGATATTTTTGGAAGATTATTGCTTAAGTATAAAAAAACGCCCGCAATTCCTATCGAGCCCATAATAATAACAATAAAAAATACGAGTAAAAACCATCTGAAAATCTTTGTGAAAAAACTTCTTTGGTTTTTTTTGGCTCGTTTTTCGAGTATTTTAGAAGTACTTTTAGTTTTCGTCATAATGTAAAAATTTAATCGATAAAAGATTCGTAAACTATTTTTTTTTATTTGTACACCAGCCGCTATATTAACAAATATCGTTTCTTTAAGCAAGATACACAGATATTCCAAAAAAGAATTTGACATTATTATACAAAATAGATAATTTTTCAATTT